>NZ_JAGHWR010000064.1:0-63003 GCF_017746155.1 Xanthomonas sp. D-36-1 | reverse complement strand
TTGTTCAGACCTTCCTTAGTCACTTTCCATGACTTAATTTCGTCGGCCAGATGGCGGTTTGCTACCAGGGCGCAGCGATGGCGCACGCAACGAACGACATGTCCAACATGTGTCGGCCAGGGCCGATGGCCTGGTATCTCCCGGCATAAAGACAAAGACGAGGTGTCGACACTCGGCCTGCGCAGGGCATGCGTGCGAGCACCACCACGCCTGCGCGGCCACCCGGGCCGGGGCGCTGCGGGCATCTCGCACACTTCCCTGGCCGGGCCGCGAGAACAGCGGCGGCGTTACCAAAACGCAGAACGCCGGCACTGGGCCGGCGTTCTGCGATCACATCAACCACCAACCCGTCGATCAGTGACCGGAGGCGCCACTGGCACCCAGGCCGGTTTCGGCACGGATCTGCTGCGCCTTGAAGGCGGCGCGTTCGTTGGCTGCCTGCGGGCTGCGATCCAGCACGGAGAACAACCAGATGCCGACAAAACCAATCGTCATCGAGAACAGCGCCGGCGAGGTGTACGGGAACGGCGCCGAGCCGGCCGCATTGCCCAGCGTGTCCACCCATACCGACGGCGACAGGATCGTCAGCACCAGCGACGAGATCAGGCCGAGGAAACCGCCGATCACTGCGCCACGGGTGGTGCAGTTCTTCCACAACAACGACAGGATCAGCACCGGGAAGTTGGCCGAGGCGGCAATGGCGAAGGCCAGCGACACCATGAAGGCCACGTTCTGCTTCTCGAACACGATGCCCAGCAGCACCGCGATCACGCCCAGCACCAAAGTGGTGGCACGCGAGACCTTGAGCTCCGAACCCGGCGCCGGGTTGCCCTTCTTGATCACCGTGGCATACAGGTCATGCGACACCGCCGAGGCGCCGGACAGGGTCAGGCCCGCCACCACCGCCAGGATGGTGGCGAAGGCCACTGCCGAGATGAAGCCCATGAACACGTTGCCGCCCACCGCGTTACCGACCAGCACCGCCGCCATGTTGGCCGCACCCTTGCCGCCATGGATGGTGCCGGTGGCAACATCGGCGAACTGCGGATTGGTCAGCACCAGTGCGATCGCACCGAAGCCGATGATGAAGATCAGGATGTAGAAGTAGCCGATCCAGGTGGTGGCCCACAGCACCGACTTACGCGCCTGCTTGGCATCGGGAACGGTGAAGAAGCGCATCAGGATGTGCGGCAGGCCCGCGGTACCGAACATCAGCGCCATGCCGAAGGAAATGGCCGAAATCGGGTCCTTGACGAAACCGCCCGGTCCCATGATCGACAGGCCTGCTTTTGCCGCATCCTCCGGCGAAGCGCCACCGCTGGCCGCGACCGCGGTTTTGACCCGCACGCCTTCGGCAAACAGCGCCTCGAAGCTGAAGTTGAAATGCCACATGATCGCCACGGCCATGAAGGTGACGCCGGTCAGCAGCAGCACGGCCTTGATGATCTGCACCCAGGTGGTGGCGGTCATGCCGCCGAACAACACGTAGATCATCATCAGCACGCCGACCAGGGTCACCGCCACCCAGTAGTCCAGGCCGAACAGCAACTTGATCAGCGCACCGGCACCAACCATCTGTGCGATCAGATAGAACAGCACCACCACCAACGTGCCCGACGCCGCAAAGCTGCGGATCGCCGTCGGCGCGAAGCGGTAACCGGCCACATCGGCGAAGGTGTACTTGCCGAGGTTGCGCAGGCGTTCGGCCATCAGGAAGGTCAGGATCGGCCAGCCGACCAGAAAACCGATCGCATAGATCAGGCCGTCGTAGCCGTTGGCCATCACCGCAGCGGTGATGCCCAGGAACGAGGCCGCCGACATGAAGTCGCCTGCGATCGCCAGGCCGTTCTGGAAACCGGTGATGCCACCGCCAGCGGTATAGAAGTCAGCGGCCGACTTGGTCTTGGCCGCCGCCCATTTGGTGATCCACAGGGTGGCCAGCACGAAGAAGCCGAACATGGCGATCGCCACCCAGTTGGTGGGCTGCTTGTCGACCTGGCCCAGGTCGCCGCCGGCTGCCAGCGCGATGCCGGCGGGCATCAGGCCGGCCAGAATCAGGAGAAGGCGCGAGTACTTGCTCATTTGCGGGCTTCCTCCAGGATCTGCGCGGTCAGCTGGTCGTAGGTGTTGTTGGCGCGACGCACGTAGATGGCGGTAATGAGGATGGTGAATACCATCACCCCGATCGCGATCGGAATGCCGATCGAGGTCACGCCGGCACCGATCGGCTTGGCGAGGAATTCCTTGTCGAAGGCAATCAGGCCGATGTAGCCGTAATAGGCCAGCAACATCAGCACGGTGAGTGTCCAGCCCAGCGAATTACGCTGACGCTTGAGTGCGTGATACTTCGGATTGGCGTCGATCTTGGCGATCAACGCGTCATTCGAGACGGTCATGGTCTGTCTCCTGATAGAGCGCTGGTAAGACATAAGGCGGCGATGCCCGCTCCACCGCAGTGGAGCAGGCCGCCAGTGGCAGAACGCTAGAAGCTGTATTTGGTGGTGAACTGCAACCGCGAGATGTCGCCGCTGTCACCGTTTTCGGCTTCGCGACGGCCATACATCAGCTCGGCGCCGACATCCACCTTCGGCAACGGCGAATAGAACACGTTGGCGCGAACGCTTTGCTGGGACTTGCTGGCAAGCCCACCGGTATTGGCGATGTCGTGGTCGTAGTTCACGCGCGAATACATGAGGGTGCTGCGCAGTTTGGCGTTGTAGTCGTGGCGCCACGCCACCCAGCCGGCAATCGTGCTGACGGTCTGGATATTGCCGTCGATGTCGATCTCCACATCCGAGCCGTTGCCCAGGCCCAGATAGCGTCCCAGGCCCTCGCCGTAGCTGAGCTGGTAACGCAGATCGTTTTTGGAGTTGATGATCCAGCGACCGCCGCCGGCGATGGCGCCGCCGAAGTCGGTGTCGTTGGTCAGCGCGCTGCGGGTGCGGTACTGACGCGCAATGGCCGACAGCCCGAACGTGCCCCAGGTGCCCTTCCAGTTGTAACGCGCGGTCAGGTCCGGCATCGCGCCATGATCCGAGGCCAGGATGGTGTTGCCGCCCTGGTACGGGGTGGTCAGCGTCTCGGGGTTTTCGGCCGACACGCTGAAGGCGCCGCGGGTGTAGCGGATCTGGGTCTGACGGCTGAACAACGCACCGTCGGTCGGTCCGACGATGTCGGCGGCCTCGGGCAGGATCGTGGAATCGATGAAGTTGGACCAGGTCTGGCCGGCCAGCCAGTTGTTCCAGCTCACGTAGGCGTGGCGCAAGGTGCCGCCGTACAGATTGTTGACCTGGTTGGCCAGCGCGTTGCCGAAGAAATCCAGTTCGATGAAGCCGGTGATCTTGTCGCCGTTCTCGGTGACCGTGTCCACGCCCAGGTTGAAGCGCGAGAACTTGGCATGGAAGTCGGTGTCGGTGCTCGAGGCCTGGCCACCGACCGGCGTCTGGGTCGGGATGTACAGGTAACGCCCCACCGCACCTTCAGGCAATGCGCCGTCGGAGGTACGGGTGGTCATGAAATCGGCCTTGATGAAACCACCGTAACGGAACGTTGTCCCCGCCGCTGCGTTCGGTGTGATGCTGGTCAGCTGGATCGGCCGCTTGCCCGCCGGTACCGCAGGCGCGGCCGGTGCCTGCGCCTGCGCGGCACGCACCTCGGTCACCTGGGTCTGCGTCTGGGCGATCTGGCCCTGCTGTTGTTGCTGCGCAGAGACCAGCAGCTGGACCTGACGCTCGAGCTCGGCAATACGGGCTTCCAGCGCCTTTTCCTTGGCCGTTTGCGCGAACGCCACGCCCGGCAGGATGCTGGCCACAAACAAGGCAGCCGCCAACGGATGGCGCACCAGCGGTGCAGTACGGTGTCTCATGAACCCTCTCCCCAATGAAGGCCTCGCGCTTGATGGCGATGCTGTGCGGAGCGTGAGGCAGTCCGCGCTTCGGAGCCTATTCGCCTTTGGTCGTAGCTGCAACGCAGCATTCCGCAAGATGACCGATGGTCGCACCGCAGCACGTCAGGCATGTGCGTTGGCGCACTCACCAGGGTTACGACCATGGTCTAAGGCGCCGTTGACCGCCGGGACAGAATGGATGCGGCACACTGATTGTCTACCGAGGGCAGCCGCAACGCCCTCTTCCGACAAGTTCATTGCAAGTGAGGGTGCCATGGCTGATGTTTATCCCGTCGATCCCGCGTTCGCCGCCGATGCGCGCGTGACGCGCGAGCAGTACGCCGCGCTGTACCGCGAATCGATCGAACACCCCGAGCAGTTCTGGGGCAAGGCCGCGCAGCGGCTCGAGTGGTTCAAGCAACCCACCCAGATCAAGGATGTCAGCTATGCGCTGGACGACTTCCATATCCGCTGGTTCGGCGATGGCGAGCTCAATGCCAGCGTCAACTGCCTGGACCGCCAGCTGGCCACGCGCGGCGACAAGACCGCGCTGCTGTTCGAACCAGACAGCCCGGATGCGCAGTCCTACCCGGTCACCTACCGCGAGTTGTACGAGCGCGTCTGCAAGCTGGGCAATGCGCTGCGCAACCTGGGCGTCAAGAAGGGCGACCGTGTCACCATCTATCTGCCGATGATCGTCGATGCTGCCGTGGCCATGCTCGCCTGCGCGCGCATCGGTGCGGTGCACTCGGTGGTGTTCGGCGGCTTTGCCGCCAACTCGATCGCCGACCGCGTGATCGATTGCCAGAGCAAGCTGATCATCACCGCCGACGAAGGCCTGCGTGGCGGCAAGAAGATTCCGCTCAAGGCCAATGTCGATGCTGCGCTGAAGATTCCCGGCACCAACACGGTGGAAACCGTGCTGGTGGTGCGTCATACCGGCGGCGCAGTGGAGATGCAGGCACCGCGCGATCGCTGGTTCCATGATGTGGTCGACGGCCAGCCGGCCGCGTGCGAACCCGAGCGCATGAACGCCGAAGACCCGCTGTTCATCCTCTACACCTCCGGCTCCACCGGCAAACCCAAGGGCGTGCTGCACACCACCGCCGGCTACCTGCTGTTTGCCAGCTACACGCATGAAGTGGTGTTCGACCTGCGCGAGGACGACATCTACTGGTGCACTGCGGACGTGGGCTGGGTCACCGGCCACAGCTACATCGTCTACGGCCCGCTCGCCAATGGCGCCACCGCGGTGATGTTCGAGGGCGTGCCCAATTACCCGAACGTGTCGCGCTTCTGGGAAGTGATCGACAAGCATCAGGTCACCATCTTCTACACCGCACCTACTGCGATTCGCGCGTTGATGCGCGACGGCGAGGCGCCGGTCAAAAAGACCTCGCGCAAGAGCCTGCGCCTGCTCGGCAGCGTCGGCGAGCCGATCAATCCGGAAGCCTGGCGCTGGTATTACGAGGTGGTCGGCGACAGCCGTTGCCCGATCGTGGATACGTGGTGGCAGACCGAAACCGGCGGCATCCTGATCTCGCCGCTGGCCGGCGCGGTCGATCTCAAGCCGGGCTCGGCCACCTTGCCCTTCTTCGGCGTGCTGCCGGCGCTGGTCGATGCCGAAGGCAAGATTCTGGAAGGCGCCACCGAAGGCAACCTGGTGCTGCTCGATTCCTGGCCGGGCCAGATGCGTAGCGTATATGGCGACCACCAGCGTTTCATCGACACCTACTTCCGCACCTATCCGGGCAGCTACTTCACCGGCGACGGCTGCCGCCGCGATGCCGACGGTTACTACTGGATCACCGGCCGCGTGGACGATGTGATCAATGTCTCCGGGCACCGCATCGGCACCGCCGAAGTGGAAAGCGCGCTGGTCTCGCACCCCAAGGTCGCCGAAGCGGCCGTGGTGGGCTTCCCGCACGACGTCAAGGGCCAGGGCATCTATGCCTACGTCACCCTGATCGCGGGCGAGACCCCGAGCGAGGACCTACACAAGGAATTGGTCAGCTGGGTGCGCAAGGAGATCGGCCCGATCGCCTCACCCGATCATCTGCAGTGGGCGCCCGGCCTACCCAAGACCCGCTCGGGCAAGATCATGCGCCGCATCCTGCGCAAGATCGCCGAAAACGCCCCTGACCAGTTGGGCGATACCTCCACGCTGGCAGATCCGTCGGTGGTGGATTCGCTGGTCAATGAGCGTCTGGCGCGCTGACGCGCTGAAGGGCCGGGATTAGGCATTCGGGATTGGGGATTCGCACAAGCGGGTTTCCAATCTTTTCCATTGTCCTCTCCGGATCTGCAATGTCGAACAGCGATGCGTGCGGGCAGTTAGGAATCCCCGACATCCCTTCTTTGCGAACCCCCAATCCCCAATCCCGGCCCCACCATGACCACCCTGCTAATCGCCGACGACCATCCCTTGTTCCGTGAAGCCTTGCGCGGGGCGGTGCAGCGTGTGATGCCGGGGGTAGAACTGTTCGAAGCCGATAACGTGGATGCGCTGTATAGCCTGGCCGATGCGCAACCGGACGCCGATCTGTTGCTGATGGATCTCAACATGCCCGGTGCACAGGGGTTCAGCGCATTGGTGCACATGCGCTCGCTGCATCCTCAGTTGCCGGTGGTAGTGGTCTCCGCACGCGAAGAACCCACCGTGATGCGGCGCGCCATCGACCACGGCGCGTTCGGCTTCATTCCCAAATCCGCCGATTCGGACACCATCGGGCGGGCACTGGCCACCGTGCTCGATGGCGAGCGCTGGATCCCGGCCGAGGCGCAAAACCTGCCGCCCACCGACAGCGAGGAACGCGAGGTTGGCCAGCGTCTGCGCGATCTCACGCCACAGCAATTTCGCGTGCTGCAGATGCTGGGCGCTGGACGCCTCAACAAACAGATCGCCTACGACCTGGGCGTGTCCGAAGCCACCATCAAGGCGCACGTCACCGCGATCCTGCGCAAGCTCGGCGTCACCAATCGCACCCAGGCAGTGCTGATGGCCGGCAAGCTCGCCATCGATGCCGACGGTATCGTGCTGCCGCCGCCGGAAGAAGACTAACGCGCGCAGGTGTAGGTCTGCGTGCGTTGGGGTCGATCGGGTGACGCTTGGTCGCGTCCGGCTGCGCTCCTGTCTGTGATCCCGCTACCGCGGCCGTCATCGGTGGTGGGCAATCGGCAGACGTGCCATGCAACGCAGCGTGGCACCAGCGTCGGAGCGCACCTGGGCGCGATGCGCGTTCTGGGCAACGCTTCATTTGCAGAGGACAAACGATGCGCGTTGGCGCCTACGATCGTGGTGGGCATCGCAGGTAACGCTTCGTCGCGCCCGGGTGCGCTCCCACGCTTGCTGCTTGTCGGATTTATTCCGGTGCGCGCACGAACAGGATGTTCAAATCGCGCACCGGCACGAAGTTGGCCTGCTTGAACTGGAAGGTCAGCGGGTCGATCTTTTTCAGTTCGCCATCGAAGCACAGGCTCAGGATGTCGCTGGCCGCCTGCTTGCGGATGGTCAGCTGGAAGTCCTTGATCGGGCCGTTCCAGTTTTTGCCGGTAGTGAGCACATAACGCAGGTTGGCCCATCCCAACCCGTAGTTGCCTTCGCGACGCTGCATGCTGGCTTTGGTCGCCGGTTCGATGCAGGTGTCTTTTGCATACGACTCCAGCAAGTAACTGCTGGGCTGCGGGACGCCGGTAGACAGGCTGGGTGTGTAGGTGTGACGGATCTGCACGCTTGCCTTGGCAGGAAACTTCTGCTGCCAGACGAAGTAGGCGTTGAGCGTGAAACGCGGCTGCCCATCGCCATCGACCCAGCGCGCGGGTAGCGGCTTGCGTCCCTTCGGCGGCGTGGCCGATTCGGTGAACGCGGCGACATCGTCCTGGGTCCAGCCGGTGGCGGCGAACGCCGTGGAGATGTCGCTGCCGTCATCCAGCAGCACCACCAGCTTGCGCGTGGTGGCAACCGGTTTGCCGTCGGCCCAGAGCTTGAAATCGGTCAGCGCATTGTGGTCGGCCATGCCGAAGTACATCGGCGGCATCGGGAAGGCCACCGGCACGCTCAGGTCGCGCTCGCTGGTGTTGGTGAACACATAGTCCACTTGCACGCGTTCCTCGCTGAGCAACAGCGCTTCGCGGTCCATGCTGATGTCGGGCTGATGCAGCAGGCGGATGGTGCCGTTGTCGTCGCCGAAACTGCTGTCATTGGCCTGTGCAGCACTGCAGGCAAGCAATGCCAGCACACACAGCCGGACGGAAAACGCCATTGCGCGCACTAGGTGATCCTTGTAAGGCCGGCACGGACGCACGCACCGGGCCATACAGCATGCCACGCGCGGGCACGGCTGGATGTTGGACAGCACGTAGCGCAACGCGTGCGGCAATCGCGCTGCGTCTGACATCTTTGCGGTTCTGTCGTGCTTGCCGGTGGCGTCCGCCTCGCCCACAGATCAGCCCGCACGCGAGGCGGCGACGCGTCTCGACCGCACATCCTCTCGCTCGCCTTGATGGCGGTGTTGCTGCGCGGTCCGCTCAGCGTCCTGGGTGGTTTGACGTGCGCCTGCGCTCACAACGTCATCCCATCCCTGCGTGCGCTTGTGCATCCACGCTGATGCTGCATGCACGCTCCCACGATACGCTGATTGCGCAAATGCCAATCGCGACACCACGCGTCAGTGACAAGCCCAAGCGCGAGGGCGTGATCGCATCCACAACCGCATCCCGTGCGACATCGCAATTGTCGATATCACCATTGACCATGAGCTGATGCCTGGGCAAGGCTCGAGCACCAAGGACGCTTTGGAGCTGGCATGGCGCGACGTTTCCCCTGGCTCTGGATGGGCCTGCTGGTGGCCTGTGCATTGATTGCGGTGCTGGCGTGGCAGAACCGGCAGCTGCGCGTGCAGCAGCAGTGGCTGCAGACGCGCATCAGCGCGCCGTATGACGGCATGTACGTGCCGCGTATCGAAGTGACCGATGGCGACGGCCGGCGGCACCTGCTCGGTGCGCCGCATGGGCCGGCGCAGGTGCTGTTCTTTTTCACCACTACCTGCCCGTACTGCCAGCGCTCGGCACCGACCGTGCTGCGTGCGGCGCGGGAGCTGCAGGCCAACCTTCCCGGCCGGCCGCAGCTGTTGGGCGTGGGCCATTGCGATGCCGCGCAGGCCGCGCGCTACGCACATGTGCACGGTTTCGATTTCCCGGTGGTCACGTTGACCGATCGTCGCGCGTTGATGCTGTTCCGCGCACGCAACGTGCCGCTGCTGATGGCCATCGATGGGGAGGGGCGCGTGCGTCATTCGCATCTTGGCGTTTTCGATACCACGGAGCGGGTGCAGGACCTCGTTGCCGCCTTGCGCCGCACGGACGCGCCAGCGGCTTTTGCAACAGTGAAGGAGTAATGCATGAAGAAGCGTTGGGTAAGCTTGCGTAGCGCGTTGATGGCAGCGACCTTTTTGGCCAGCACCGGGTTCGGCGCCTTCCAGGTGATGGCGGTCGACAACGCACAGCCGAAAGTCGAATCGTGTAGTGCATGGGCCTGCAAAGCCGAGTGTCCGGAGTTCGGCGGCGACCTGGGCCAGGGCAACGTCTGCTACTGCTGCGGTTAACTGCGATCGATGGAGCGACTGCGTCGCCATCGGATGCAGCAGGCAGGCGTACGGAATCGGCATGTAGCACGTACACGTTCCGATTCTTCGCGCCGTCCGCACCCGCTGACGCGGTGCGCGATGTCGGTGGTCGCTGTTACGCTTGACGGCGAGGTCCCCCCGGGCCTCGCCGTTTGACTGCAGCGCTGCGTGGCGCGCCGCGTCCTTACGTCAGCGCGCGATAGCGGAAATCGCGCAAGACCACCTCGCCTTGCTGCGCGGCATACACGCCCAATTGCAGGCTCAAAAAACCGCCGAACACGTTGTGATGGAATCCGGACACTTCCATGCGGGTGGGGTGCCGCGTCCACTGCTGGCCTGCATCGACCGAATACTCGAACCCTACGATCTGGTGATCGTTGGTCAGCCGCACGCGAATGCGCCGATGCGTATTTGGTGCGCGTGCCCACACCAGTTCCTCGGAGTATTCGTAGGTTTTCATGGTGTCGGCAGTGAAGCCGATGCCGACGAAGGCCTTATGGTTATAGAACAACACGATGCCGCCTTCGGCATTGCCGACCAGTTCCAGCGTCACCTCTGCCATGTAGGCGCGGTCGGGCACGCCGCAGGTCAGTGGCGTACTGTCGATCGGCGAGCTGCCCGCACAGGCCAGCGTCAGTGCCTTGTTCGCGCGCCGCACCCGCGCCTGTTCGCCGGGCCTGGGCGCATGCAGGCTCCATTGGGTACCGAACCTGTCGCTGGAGAAATCGTCGGACAACGCCAACCCCGTCGCCGGCGCCATGCTGCCGGCAGGCACGCGTGCCGGGGTGCGTAATGGTTTGGACAGATCGCCGCCAGTGGCGCGAAACCAGCCGTCGGCCGTCCACTCGATGGGCTCCAGCAAGGTCTGCCGCCCCAGCGTGCGAAAGCCGTTTTCGTAGCCGTGATAGACCATCCACCAGTCGCCGCGCGGCCCTTCCACCAGCGTGGCATGCCCGCGCGACCACCACGGCTCCTGGTCCGATTGGGTGCGCACCAGCGGATTGCGCGGGCAATGCTCCCACGGCCCGTGCACCGAGCGCGAACGCGCGGCGATGACCATGTGCCCGGTCACCGGCCCGGCAGTGCCGCCAACGGCGGTGACCAGGTACAGCCAACCACCGTGCCAGGTCAGCTTGGGGCCTTCGGGCGCGAAATTCTCCACGACCCAGTGGTCGGGATAGCGCCACGGCGCATAGGCCGGTTCCAGCTGCCCGTCGGTGGCCAGGCCGTCATCGCGCAGGCGTATCTTGCGGATGCCGTTGACGAACAGATAGCGCTTGCCGTCTTCGCCGACCACGTGACCGGGATCGATGCAGCCGGCGATCTTCAGATCGATCGGTGCGCTCCACGGCCCGCGGATGTCGTCGGCCCAGATCACGAAGATCGACCAGCCGGTGTCGTCCGGATTGGCCGGGATGTAGATGTAGTACCGGTCGTTGTGCTTGCACAGGTCCAGCGCCCAGATCGTGCCCAGCCCCTGATGCAGCGCCGGGCCGATCGGGGTCCAGTTGATCAGATCGGTGGAATGCCACAGCACGATGCCCGGGTAGGAGAAGAACGACGAAAACGTCATGTAGTAGTCGTCGCCATCCTTGAGGATGGTGGGGTCGGGGTGATCGCCGGCCACGATGGGATTGAGATACGTGCCGTTGCCCAGATCCGCCTTGCGCTGCCCCTCCACACCGCGCGCCCACTGCGGCGTGCCTGCGCGCTGCGTCGCCGACGCCTGGGCCGCCGCCAGCGGCGCGACCAGTGCACCGGCCGCCAGCCCCTTGAACAAATCCCGCCGTGTCGTGTCTGCCATGCATCAGCTTCGTCGAGGAAGGCAGCTATCTAGCCGCACCGGCTTTCATGCCGCAACCGCAGGCAGGGCGGTATAGGAACTGGTCATGCCATCTGCGACATCCGACATAGCGCTCCCGACCTAAACGACCATGCGCACGCCCAGACCACGGCGATGCTGCACTGCAGCGTGATCTGTTCATTGATGATTGCCATATTCATATGCGAACAGTCCGGCACCTACCGGATGGTGGACGTTGCAATGCTCAGCTTCTGTTCTACGGATTCTCCAACCACCCGCGCTGGCGTCCTGCTCGCGGAGCGGTGCGCATGAGCGGCGTGGCGCGGCAGCGTCTGGGAGGCACCGACGTGCAACTTTCTGCACTGGGCTTGGGTGCTGCCCCGATCGGCAACCTGTATACGGAAGTGGATGAAGCGGACGCACTGGCAGCGGTCGCAGGCGCGTTCGAGGCCGGCATTCGTCATTTCGATACCGCGCCTTATTACGGCTACGGGCTGAGCGAAGCGCGCCTGGGTCGTGGGCTGGCCGGCGTGCCGCGCGCGGACTATACGTTGTCGACCAAGGTTGGCCGTTGCATCTACGACGACGCCCACGCCGCTGCCGGCCGCGATGGTTTTGCGGTGGCCGGGCGGCGTGCCGAGTTCGACTACAGCGCCGACGGCGTGCGGCGCGCGTTCGCCTCCAGCCTGGAACGCCTGGGCACCGACTACATCGACGTGCTGCTGCACGACATCGGTGCGCTGACTCACGGCGACAACCACGCCAACGTCCTGCGCCAGGCCTTGGAGGAGGCCTTGCCGGCGATGGCGGAGCTGAAGGCGGCCGGTGCCTGCGGGGCGATCGGGCTGGGCGTCAACGAGCAGGACGTGGCACTGGAGGTGCTGCCGCGCTTTCCGCTCGACTGCGTGATGCTGGCCGGCCGCTACACCCTGCTGGAACAGCACGGCGCGCGCGCGCTGCTGCAGCAGGCGCAGCAACGCAATGTGGCGATCCTGTCGGCCGGCCCATACAGTTCCGGCCTGCTCAGCGACGCACGCGGCCCCGGCGCCACCTATAACTACGCCCCGGTCGACACCGCCACGCTGCAGCATGCGCAGCGGCTGTACGCGGCCTGCGCGGCGTTCGGGGTGGATATCGGTGCGGCCGCATTGCAGTTCCCGCTGGCGCACCCGGCAGTGACCACGGTGGTGGCCGGCATGCGCACCGTGGCCGAAGTGCGATCGGCTGCCACGCGGCTTGCGGCCCCGGTGCCATCGGCACTGTGGCAACGCCTGCGCGATGAGGGTCTGCTCGCTGCGGAGTTGCCCACGCCATGAGCCGGGTCGACGCGCACCTGCATTTCTGGCACTTGGCCCGTGGCGATTACCACTGGCTGACGCCCGAGCTGGCGCCGCTGTACCGCGACTTCGGCCCCGACGACGTCAGCGCTGCGCTGGACGCGGCCGCTGTCGATCACGTGGTGGTGGTGCAGGCGGCCGCCACCGAGGCGGAGACCTGCTACCTGTTCGAGCTGGCCCGCGACGATGCGCGCATTGCCGGCGTGGTGGGCTGGGTGGACTTCGCTGCGCCCGATGCCGCTGCACGCATCGGCGCACTGGTGCGCGCCGGCGGCGGCGTACTCAAGGGCCTGCGCCCGATGGTGCAGGACATCGCCGACGTGCACTGGCTGGCCAGCCCCGCATTGGATGCCGCCTTCGATGCGCTGCTGACGCATGACCTGGCCTTCGATGCATTGATCCGCGCCGTGCACGTCCCGGCACTGCAGGCGCGCTTGAAGCGCCATCCGGCATTGCGCGTGGTGGTCGATCACGGCGGCAAACCGCAGATTGCGGCGGGCGAATTCGTTGCCTGGGCCGCCGGCATGGCTGCCCTGGCCCAGCATCCCAACGTGTATTGCAAACTCTCCGGGCTGCTGACCGAAGCCGCGCGCGGCGCTGGCATCGACGCGCTGGAGCCGTATGTGGCGCACCTGTTCGCCCGCTTCGGCGCGCAGCGGCTGCTATGGGGCAGCGATTGGCCGGTGCTGAGCCTGCGCGCCGATTACGCGCAGTGGTTCGCGCTCGCCCAGCAACTCGTCACCCGGCATGCCGCCGAGCACGCGGCAGCCATCTTCGGCGACAACGCACGCACGTTCTATCGTCTGCCACGGCCGGCGGCCCCCACCCACGGAACTTCATCGGTATGACTGTCTCGATTCCCACCACTTCCAATAACCGCCTGCAGGGCAAGCGTTGCCTGATCACCGCCGCCGGCGCCGGCATCGGTCGCGAAAGTGCGCTGGCCTGCGCACGCGCCGGTGCACAGGTGATCGCCACCGACATCGACGCCGGGGCCTTGCAGGCACTGGCCGCCGAATCCGATGCCATCACCACCCAACTGCTCGACGTCACCGATGCTGCCGCGATCAACGCGTTGATCGCCGCACACGGCCCGTTCGATGTGTTGTTCAACTGCGCCGGCTTCGTGCATCAGGGCAGCATTCTCGACTGCGACGAGCCGGCGTGGCGCCGCTCGTTCTCGATCAACGTCGATGCGATGTACTACACCTGCAAGGCGGTGTTGCCGGGCATGCTCGAACGCGGCCGCGGCAGCATCATCAACATGTCCTCGGTGGCTTCCAGCATCAAGGGCGTGCCGAACCGCTTCGTCTACGGCGTGACCAAGGCCGCGGTGATCGGCCTGAGCAAGGCGATCGCGGCCGACTACGTGGCGCAGGGCGTGCGTTGCAACGCGATCTGCCCGGGCACCATCAAGACGCCGTCGCTGGGCGAGCGCGTCAAGGCCCTGGGCGGCGACGAACAGGCGGTGTGGAAGAGCTTCACCGACCGCCAGCCGATGGGCCGCCTGGGCGACCCAGGCGAGATTGCGCAGCTGGTGATGTACCTGGCTTCGGACGAATCCTCCTTCACCACCGGCCAGACCCACATCATCGATGGCGGCTGGTCCAACTGAGTGCGGCAACGCGTGCTGCGATCTGTCGCATGTGCCCGCGTCGAGATGAGCACACCGTCCTTACCCACCCGATGCATGCGCGCTAGGTTTGCTAGCCGCTCCCCTTCTCATCTGCAAAGGAAGACCGCATGAAACTCGTACGCATTGGCGCCGAAGGCCACGAACGCCCCGGCCTGATCGATAGCCAAGGCCGCATCCGCGACCTCAGCGGTGTGATCGACGATGTGGCAGGCGAACACATCACCGCCGCCGGCCTGGAAAAACTGCGCGCACTGGATGTGGCCACGCTGCCGTTGATCGAAGGCGAGGTGCGTTACGGCGCTGCGGTGGGCCGCATCGGTAAATTCATCTGCGTTGGCTTGAACTACGCCGACCACGCCGCCGAATCGGGCATGGAAGTGCCCAAGATGCCGATTCTTTTCATGAAGGCCACCACGGCGGTGTGCGGCCCCAATGACACGGTGATCATCCCGCGCGGGTCGGTGAAGAGCGACTGGGAAGTGGAGCTGGGCGTGGTGATCGGCGATGTGGCGCGCGATGTCTCGGTGGACCAAGCGCTGAATCATGTGGCTGGCTACGCCGTGATCAACGACCTGTCCGAGCGCGAATTCCAGCTCGAACATGGCGGCCAGTGGGTCAAGGGCAAGAGCGCGGACACGTTCGGTCCGATCGGCCCGTGGCTGGTCACCCGCGACGAAATCGCCGACCCGCAGAACCTGTCGATGTGGCTGGAGGTCAACGGCCACCGCTACCAGAACGGCAGCACGCGCACGATGGTGTTCGGCGTGGCCGAGCTGGTCAGCCACATCAGCCGCTACATGACGCTGATGCCGGGCGATGTGATCAGCACCGGCACTCCACCGGGCGTGGGCCTGGGCCAGAAGCCGCCGGTCTACCTCAAACCGGGCGATGTGATGGAACTGGAGATCGAAGGCCTGGGTCGTCAGCGTCAGCCGGTCGTGGCGCATCCGCGCGATGCGGGTTGAGGATGTTTGCTGGCGAAGACCTTGATCGTCGTACGAGCAACATTGCGCTTAACGCGAGTGGCTATTTTCCGCATGACGCAACCTGAAGCCCCTCTCCCCTCGGGAGAGGGGCTTCAGCGCAGCTCCCCGTGGTCGTCTTTCGTCATCGCTTAATTCCAGCATTTTTATTTCATCCGTTTTATTTCCCGCCTTCCATCGCCAGGACTTTCATGAGCACCATCGTCGCCCTCGATACCCACGACGTCCGCTTCCCCACCTCGCGTGAGCTGGATGGGTCGGATGCGATGAATCCCGATCCCGATTACTCGGCGGCCTACGTCGTGCTGCGCACCGATGCGGCCGATGACCTGGCCGGTTACGGCCTGGTTTTCACCATCGGCCGCGGCAACGACGTGCAGACCGCTGCGGTGGCGGCACTGGCCGAGCATGTGGTCGGCCTGCGCGTAGAAGATGTCATCGCCGATCTGGGCGCATTCGCGCGCCGGCTCACCAACGACTCGCAGCTGCGCTGGCTCGGCCCGAAGAAGGGCGTGATGCACATGGCCATCGGCGCGGTGATCAACGCCGCGTGGGATCTGGCTGCACGCGTTGCGAAAAAGCCGCTGTGGCGCTTCATCGCCGAACTCACGCCCGAGCAGTTGGTCGACACCATCGACTTCCGCTACCTCACCGACGCGCTCACCCGCGACGAGGCGCTGGCGATCCTGCGCGCTGCGCAGCCGCAGCGCGCGCAACGCATCGCCACGCTGATCGAGCAAGGCTACCCCGCCTACACCACCTCGCCCGGCTGGCTCGGCTACTCGGACGAGAAGCTGGTGCGGCTGGCCAAGGAAGCGGTGGCCGACGGCTTCCGCACCATCAAGCTCAAGGTCGGCGCCAACGTGCGCGACGACGTTCGTCGCTGCCGCCTCGCGCGCGCAGCCATTGGCCCGGACATCGCCATGGCAGTCGATGCCAATCAGCGCTGGGATGTGGGCCCGGCGATCGACTGGATGCGCCAGCTGGCCGAATTCGACATCGCCTGGATCGAAGAACCCACCAGCCCGGACGACGTGCTCGGCCATGCCGCCATCCGTCAGGGCATCGCTCCGGTGCCGGTCTCCACGGGCGAACACACGCAGAACCGGGTGGTGTTCAAGCAGTTGCTGCAGGCCGGTGCGGTGGACCTGATCCAGATCGATGCCGCGCGCGTGGGCGGGGTCAACGAAAATCTCGCCATCCTGCTGCTGGCCGCCAAGTTCAACGTGCGCGTATTCCCGCACGCTGGCGGCGTCGGTCTATGCGAGTTGGTGCAGCATCTGGCGATGGCCGATTTCGTGGCCATCACCGGCAAGATGGAAGACCGCGCGATCGAATTCGTCGACCATCTGCACCAGCACTTCCTGGATCCGGTGCGCATCCGCCACGGCCGCTATCTCGCCCCGGAAGCCGCTGGTTTCTCCGCAGAAATGCACGCCGCCTCGATTGCGGAGTTCAGCTATCCGTGCGGGCGGTTCTGGGTGGAGGATCTGGCGGCCAGCGCCAAGACCTGAGTCCGCGTTCCCTCATCCGCCCTTCGGGCACCTTCTCCCGCGCGCGGGAGAAGGAAGTCGTCGGTCGCCCGGGATAGCGGGGTCATAGGTCTACGAGGTCGCGCAACGCCAACCGCTGGCCACAGCGCACTGCAGATGCCCGGCCGGAGGGTCCATCCCACCACGCCCGAGCCAAACCGAACCACGCACCTCTCCGGCCTGTGCCAGATCACGTCCTTCTCCCGCCTGCGGGAGAAGGTGCCCGCAGGGCGGATGAGGGCGCGGCCTAGCGCTGCGCGTCGATCGCCTCACTCAGCGCAAAGATCCGCCCGGCCTGCCGCCATTTCTCGCCTGGGACACTGCCAGGCAGCGGCTTCTGAAACCGCCACATCAACTGCTCCCACGCCTGAATGCGCGGGTCGGCTGCATCGCGCGCCGCCTTGGCGGCCGGATCGTAGTCCTCGCGCACCTGCATCAGCATCACCAGCCGATCGCCGCTGCGAAAGATCTCCAATTCCAGAATGCCGGCCTGCTGCAGGGAGGCCACCACTTCCGGCCATACCTCGGTGGGCTGATGCCAGCGCTCGTATTCGGCCATCAGCGCCGCATCGTCGTGTAGATCCAGCACATAACAAAGACGCGGCATGCTCAGGCTCCTGCAACGACGGGCGCCGCGCGGCGGGCGCGCAATGCGAACGACAAAATCACCGCAAAGCACGCACCCGGCACCACCATCGCCCAGTGGATGCCGGCCATGTCCGACACCGCGCCCATCACCGCCGTGAGCAAGGCACCGCCGATGATGGACATCACCAGCATGGACGAGCCCAGCTTGCGTGCATCGTCGTGCATGCCGTCCAGGCCCAGCGCAAAAATGGTCGGGAACATCACCGACATGAACACGCTCGCCGCCACCAGCGCATACAACCCGATCCACCCGGGTAGTGCGATGGCCACCGCGCACAAGATCAGATTGATCACGGCAAAACTCGCCAACAGCTTGGCAGGCGCCAGGTAACGCAACAGCGCGGTGCCGATGAAGCGGCCGGCCATGAACAGCACCAGCGAGATGGTCAGATAGGTCGCAGCGGTTCGCTGAAGCGTGCGCGCCTGGGCGCACCGCCGGTGTCTGCGTCCGCCGCGCCGCTGGGAAAACGCACCAGCGCGATCAGGATCGCCCACAGCACCACCACCGCACCGATGATCAGGTATGGCATCTGCACGGCCGCCGATTCAGTGGCGAAGAACGCCTCGCGCGCGGCCGGCGCCATCGCGGCCAGTTCGGCCGGGGTGTGCTCCACGCCGGAGAAGATGAAGTGCTGGCCGACCAGCACGCCGGTAATCGAGCCCAGCGGGTTGAACGCCTGCGCAAGGTTCAAGCGCCGCGCCGCGCCATCGGCCGGACCGAGGACGGTCACCAGCGGGTTGGCCGTGGTTTCCAGGAACGCCAGGCCGCTGGCGATCACAAACAGCGCCAGCAGGAACAGCCAGTAGGTGTGCACCTGCGCGGCCGGATAGAACAGGAAGGCGCCGCAGGCGTACAGCAGCAGGCCCAGCACCACCGCGGCCTTGTAGCTGTGCCGGCGCATGAACATCGCCGCCGGCATCGCAAACACGAAATAGCCCATGTAGAACGCGCTTTGCACCAGCCCGGCCTGCAGGTCGGTCAGTTCGAACGCCTTCTTGAACTGCTTGATCAGGATGTCGTTGAGGTTGTTGGCCATGCCCCATAGAAAGAACAGGCTGACGATCAACAACAGGGGAACCATGGCGGTGCGCGCCAGGTTGCCGCGCGGCGACGCGGCAATGTCACTGTGATGCATGCGACCGTTCCCCTCCCAAGGCTGTGGCGCTTGCGTTGCAATCGAGCGAGCGTACTGCGCAGGCCAGCGCCATGCAAATATAAAATCTTTGTTTATATTTGCACCAAGAGACCTCCACCGCCGCCGTGCCTGCGATGCCTGTACCCTGGCGCGCCGCACCTTGCATGGACCCGCAAACGGATGAGCACCGAACCCGCCAAGTACCGCGCACCCGCCCTGGACAAGGGGCTGGACATCCTGGAATTGCTCGCCCGTCAGGCGCAGCCGATGAGCATGGGGGCGATCTCGCAGGGTATCGGGCGTTCGCGCGGGGAAATCTTTCGCATGCTGCAGGTGCTGGAAGAACGCGGTTACCTCACGCGCGATGGCGAGGGCGACTACGTGCTGACCAACCGCCTGTTCATGCTCGGCATGCAGCAGCCGCAGGTGCAAAGCATCAGCGAAGCCGCTTTGCCGGTGATGCGGCGCTTGTCCGATACGATCTATCAGCCGTGCCACCTGGTCGCGCCATCCGGCGACCAGATCGTGGTGATCGCGCAAATGGACGTGCCCAGCGACCTGGGCCTGGTGGTACGCCCGGGGCATCGTCGCCCGTTGACGCATTCCAGCTCCGGACTGGTGCTGTTCGCGTTCCAGCAGCCGGAGGTGCAGGCGCGCTGGCTGGACATGCTCGAGGCCAGCGACGTGCCATTCGAGCGCGCGCAGTTCCTGGCCGCCGCCGCGCAGGCGCGCCGCGATGGCTATGCCATGCAGCCCAGCGAAGCGGTGGTGGGCGTGGTCGATCTGACTGCACCGATCCTGCAGCGCGGCAGCGCCACCTACACGCTCACGGTGCCCTTCATCGAACGGCGCCCTGCGCTGGTGAGTCCGCAAGCGGCGTTGCAGGCCCTGTGCGCGGCAACCGCCGAGATTTCCAGCGCGCTGCATTAGCGACGTGCGCGACCGGCGCATGCGCGCCATCGCCTACCCGCGCGTTTCCAGGCGGCACACTCCTGCGCGACGCCGCATCGCCTGTTGCCTGCCACTGCGCGCCGCACGTCGATGCCTGCGATGTAAAGGAATACACCCCGTATTGGGCAGCTTGAAGAAGCGGGCAGGCAGCACGCACGGCGCCCGCATAGCCACGGCTATAAAGATCAGACCGACCTTCGCGTGCAGTGCAAACGCACCGAACGCGGCAATGCGTTGATACACTGCGCGCCCCTTGGGGAGTAGCCTGCTTTCGTCATCGAAAGCGCCTGCATCAACATACTCGGCCAGTGCGCCGTGGTGCAGGCAACCAGTTTCGGTTTGGCGAGACCAACGGCATGCGTGCACGACGACGGTTGGCGCGGGCGCATGTCGTTGTGACCGTGCCCAACCCGAGAGTGTCGATGTCTCCTTTTTCCATTGTGTTGATCGGTTTT
Organism: Xanthomonas sp. D-36-1; assembly: GCF_017746155.1. Classification (NCBI taxonomy): domain Bacteria; kingdom Pseudomonadati; phylum Pseudomonadota; class Gammaproteobacteria; order Lysobacterales; family Lysobacteraceae; genus Xanthomonas; species Xanthomonas sp. D-36-1. Next base: position 43,011 of record NZ_JAGHWR010000064.1, on the reverse strand, counting down.
GCGATGTCGACCGATGCGTTTGCCGCGGCGATCGGCAAGGGCGCGGCGATGCGCAAGCCGCAGTGGCGCGACGCGCTACGCGCCGGCCTGATCTTCGGCTGCATCGAAGCCATCACCCCGGTGATCGGCTGGCTGCTGGGCCGTGCCGCATCCAGTTATGTGTCTGCCTACGATCACTGGATCGCCTTCGTGCTGCTGGGCGCATTGGGCACGCACATGATCGTGGCCGGCCTGCGCAACGGGCCGGAGGATGCCGACGATGCAGCCTCCGACACGCCGAAACGGCACGGCTTGCTGGGCTTGGCCACGACGGGTTTTGCCACCAGCATCGATGCGATGGCGGTCGGCGTCAGCCTGGCGTTTCTGGATGTGCACATCGGCGTGGTGGCGGTGGTGGTGGGCCTGTGCACCTTCAGCATGGTCACTGCCGGCGTGATGCTGGGCCGCGCGCTCGGCAATCTGATCGGCAAGCGCGCCGAAATCCTGGGTGGATTGATCCTGGTGATCGTCGGCAGCGTGATTCTTTACGAGCACCTGGGCGGTGCGGCGTAGCCGTAGGAGCGCACCTGGGCGCGGCGGGTTTTCTTGGTAAAGCCGCCATCGCGCCCGGGTGCGCTCCTACGCTGCGTGGGCGTGCGAACCGCACGCGATCGGCATCATGGAATGCGTGATCGCTGCGGCGTGCATCCCCGCATGTCGCGATGCACAGGTGCACCTGTCAGCGTGTCTTTGCATCGTGATGCGCGCTCAGGAACGCGCGCAGCGAGGCCGGCTTCACCGGCTTGGTCAGCAGCCGATAACCGCGTTCGCGCGCAAGCTGCTTGAGTTCGTCGCGGCCATCGGCGGTGAGCAAGGCGCCGGCGATCGGTGCGGGTGCGGCGGCCTGCACCGCATCGAGCGTGTCCAGGCCATCCATGCGGTCGTGCAAGTGGTAATCCACCAGCATCAGGTCCGGCTGTTCGCGCGCACGTTCCAGTGCCTGGTCCACGGTGCTGGCGGTGATCACCTCCACCTGCCAGCGGCCGAGCAGCGCGCGCATGCCATCGAGAATTTCGCGGTCGTTATCCACGCACAGCACGCGCAGGCCGGCCAGCGAATCGCCACTGCGCGATGCACGTGCAGCCGTCACCGGCAACAGCGGTGCCACCGGAACCGGCGCCACACGCGGCAACAGGATCGAGAACATGCTGCCGCGGCCGACCTGGCTGCGCGCGCTCAGGTCGTGATCGAGCAGGCGCGAGATGCGTTGGCAAATCGACAGACCCAACCCCAGACCCTGCTCGCCCCAATCGAAGGGCTGCTGATAGCGGCGAAATTCTTCGAAGATCTGCCGCATGTGGTGTTCGGGAATGCCCGGGCCGGTGTCCCACACCTGCAGCTCCACCTGCTGCCCGCGCCCGCGCATGCCCAGCACGATGCGGCCCTGACGCGTGTAGCGCAGCGCATTGGCCAGGAAGTTCTGCATCACCCGGCGCAGCAGACGGCGGTCGCTGCGCACCCAGATCGCGCGCACATGAACCTGTAGCTGAAGACCGCGGCTGGCCGCCACCGGCGCGTATTGCGCGGCCAGCTCGTGCATCAGCGCGCTGGCGTCGAAATCCTCGACCGTGGGACGCAACCCGCCGGCATCCAGGCGCGAGACGTCGAGCAGGCCGTCCAGCAGTTCTTCGGCCGCACGCAGCGAGGCGTCCACGCGTTCGGCCAGATGCCGTTGCTCTTCGTTGTTCTGATGGCTCTCGCGCAAGGCCGAGGCGAACAGACGCGCGGCGTTGAGCGGCTGCAACACGTCGTGGCTGATCGCCGCCAGAAAGCGGGTCTTGGATTGTTGCGCCAGCTCGGCTTCGCGCGAACGATCGGCGACGCGCTGCTCCAGATTTTCGTTGGCGTCCAGCAACGCGCGTTCGGCGCGCTTGTAGTCGGTGATGTCGTTGTAGCTGGTGACGTAGCCACCGCCCGGCAGCGCCTGGCCGCGCATCTCGATCACCTTGCCGTCGCTGCGGGTGCGTTCGAACACATGCGGCGAGCCGGCGCGCATATGCCGGATACGCCGATCGATCTGGTCTTCGATATCGCCCTCGCCCAGTTCGCCGCGCTCGGCGTTGTAGCGGATCAGATCGGCCACCGGCCGGCCCACATACAACATGCCATCGGGATAGCCGAACAACTGCTGATAACGCCGGTTCCAGGCGGTCAAGCGCATGTCCGGGTCGACCACGCTGACCGCGGCGCTGATGTTTTCCAGCGTGGTGGACAAAATCTCGCGATTGAAGCGCAGCTCCTGGCCGGCTTCGTCCAGCACCGCCACCACTTCGCCCAGTTCCATGCCCGAACCGCGCAACAGGCTGGTCAGCACCAGGCGCGCGGAGGCGGCGCCGATGGAGGCGGCGAGCAGGCGTTCGGTGAACTGCACCCAGGCGCGGTCGGCCACCACGGTGGGCTGCAGCTCGCGTTCCAGCAGCGAGGCCTGGTCGACGAAAGCGCGATGCGCGTGCCGTTCGCCCACCACACGCTCGGCCAGCGCCTGCAGATCGGCCACGCGCACATGCCCCGGCCAGTCGCCGGCCACCGCCGGGCGCTGCGCGTACGGGTCCAGGAACGGCGCTGCACGCAGCCGCTCGTCCACGCCGGGACGCCAGCGCGCGGAGACCAGCATCATCGCGCCCACGTTGATCAGCAGCGACCAGAACGTGCCATGCGCCAGCGGGTCCCAGCCGCGCATGCCGAACAGCTGCTGCGGCTGCAGCCAGGCGATGCCGAACGGCCCGTCCACCAGCCAGTCCGTCTGTAGCCAGCCGGCGCGCGTGGCCGCCGGCAGCAGCAGCGTGTAGATCCAGGTCATGAAGCCGAGCGCCATGCCGGTCTCCACGCCCTTGCGGCTGGCACCACGCCAATACAGCCCGCCGATCACACCGGGCGCGAACTGCGCCACTGCGGCAAATGCCATCAGCCCGTACGCAGCCAACGTGGTGTCGTTGGCGACGCTGCGGTGATATCCGTAGGCAATGAGCGCCAGCAGCAGGATGGCAACACGTCGGATCCACAACACGCGCGAGGCCACCGCCGCGCGCGCATCGGCGCTGCCGCGGCGACGCAGCAGCACCGGCATCACCAGGTCGTTGCTGACCATGGTGGCCAGCGCGATGCTGGCCACGATCACCATGCCGGTGGCCGCCGAAAACCCGCCCACATACGCCACCAGCGCCAGCACCGTATTGCCCTGGCTGAGCGGCAATGCCAGCACCACCGCATCGTCCACCACCGCACTGCCCTTGCCGAACAGTGCGATGCCGGCCGAGGCGATCGGCACCACCATCGCCGAGATGATCACCAGATAGGCGCCGAAGAACCAACGCGCCCGGCGGATATCGCCAACGTCGCTGCATTCGACCACCGCCACATGAAACTGGCGCGGCAGGCAGATCACGGCCAGAAAACTCAGCAGTGTCTGCGAAATGAAGCCCACCGACGGCGTGTGCTCGAACAGCGTGCGCGCCGAATCGGCGATATGCAGTTGGTGCTCGCTCAACCACAGCCACGCGAACAGCCCCACCGCCACGATGGCGACCAGCTTGATCACCGACTCCAGCGCGATCGCCAGCATCATGCCGCGGTGGTGTTCGGTGGCATCCACCTGGCGGGTGCCGAACAAGGTGGCGAACAAGGCCATCAGCAATGCCACATACAACGCCGGGTCGGCGAAGATGCCGCGCCCGGCGCTGCTATGCCCGGTCAACACTTCCAGGCTCATCGCCACCGCTTTGTATTGCAGGGCCAGATACGGAACGATGCCGATCAGCGCGATCACCGCCACCAACGCGGCCAGCCGGCGCGAACGGCCGTAGCGCGAGGAGATGAAATCGGCGATGGAGACGGTGTTTTCGGCGCGCGCGATCAGTGCCAGGCGCTCGATGATGCGCCAGCCGAACAGCAGCAACAGCAGCGGGCCCAGATAGATCGGCAGGTAGCCGATGCCATTGCGCACCGCCGAGCCGACCGCGCCGTAGAAGGTCCACGACGAGCAATACACCGCCAGCGCCAGGCTGTAGACCGCCGGCCGCAGCCACGGCCGCTCCGGATAGAGCGGACGGCGGTCGCCCCACCACGCCACCCCGAACAGCAGCGCCGCGTAACCAAGGGACACCAACAGCAGGATCCAGTTCGAGACCAACATGTCCTCCGACGTGGCGCAGCGCCAGCGGTGGAGTTTACGCAGTCGCGCACATTGGCGTTACAAGCGCGGCAGCCGGGCCGGGCGGGGCCTGCCGTGCGGTTTGCATCGGCATGCGCGCTCGCCCTGCCGGGCTGCTCAAGGCCGTGGTGGAAAGCGCTGACGCCGCCTCTGCCGGGCATTGGCATCGCAGACGCGCAGACATGCCCGCGCCGACTGCGGGCATGTCTGTAGTTGGTTTGCCGCCACCGGTGCGGCCCCCATGGCCTGCTCACGCATGCCAGCACGGTTGAACCGCGCCGCCGCCATCGCCGCGATCGGCGAAAACAGGGCCGCGAGAGACACTGCCTGCGCAGGGAAGTGAGACCTCCACCCCGCAGCCGCGCTTGCCAGCCGGCTTGATGTTAGCGCTAACACGACATACTGTCTGACCACCTCGAATCGGACGATGTGCCAAAGCCCTTCGTTGCTCGATGTCGTCTTGCATGACAGCAATGCCCGCCACGCAACGCCATCTTGCGCCACCGCGTGATCCGATGACTGCTGCAGTGCAGCGACGGCAGTCACCGTATCGCGATGCGCGTTCATCACAACGCGATGGAACGCGCCCTCTCGTGCAGGCGCGGCGCATACCGGTGGTGCATCGGCCGCGCCCGCCGCTTGGCAGTGCCGTCGATACGCGTGTCGCACCCATCCAGAAACCAGCACCGCATGTGTGGGAGAGCCCATGTCCGTTCAAGCAAGAAGCCAGATCTCGTCAATTGCGCCGTCGGGCATGCGATTCCTGCTGATCATCGCGGCCGGCCTTTTCGCTGCCGACGGTGCCTGGGCCTGTACCACGCCAGTGTCGGTGTGCGAACGCGACAGCGCCGGTGCGTTTGCACTGATCCGCTCGGAGGTACCTGCCACGGTCGTGGTCGATGCCTCGGCCGATTCCGCGGTGCGATCGGCGGCCGGCAATTTCGCAGCCGACCTGCAACGGGTTGCCGGCCGCACCAGTGGCGTGGGCACCGATCTGGCAAGCGTTCGCGGAACGGCCGTGATCGTTGGCACGCTCGGCCAGAGTCCGATCATCGATGTGCTCATCGCCGCCGGGAAAATCGACAGGCGCGCCTTGCTGCAGCGCTGGGAGGCGTACACGCAAATTGTCGTCGATCGCCCCACGCCGCAGATCGATCGGGCGCTCGTCATCGTCGGCGCCGATCGCCGTGGCGCGGTATTCGGTACCTACGATGTCTCGGAGAAGATTGGCGTGTCGCCGTGGTACTGGTTCGCCGACGTCGCGACGGCGCATCGATCCAACCTGTTCGTCACCCGCGGCAGCGTGTCCGATGCGCCGAAGGTGCGCTACCGCGGATTCTTCATCAACGACGAAGACCCTGCCTTGAAGGGCTGGGCGACGAAGAAATTCGGTGGCGTCAATGCGAAGATGTACGCGCATGTCTTCGAGCTGGGCCTGCGCATGAAGGCCAACTATCTGTGGCCGGCGATGTGGGGCAAGGCATTCAATGTCGATGATCCCGACAACATGGTGCTGGCCGATCAGATGGGCATCGTCATGGGCACCTCCCATCATGAGCCGATGATGCGTGCGCAGAAGGAGTGGCACCTCAAGAGCATTCCCAACAGCGGCGGCGCCTGGGACTACACCAGCAATGCCGCCAACCTGCGCGCCTTCTGGCAGGGCGGCATTGCGCGGATGATGTCCAAGGGCGGTGGCCAACGCTACGACAGCCTGGTGACCGTCGGCATGCGCGGCGATGGCGACGAACCGATGGCCGAGAGTACGGCCAGCCATTTGCTGGAAAAGGTTGTGGCCGACCAGCGCGCCATCATCGCCGATGTGACGAAGGCACCGGCCGCGCAAACGCCGCAGGTCTGGGCGCTCTACAAGGAAGTGCAGGACTACTACGACCACGGAATGCAGGTGCCCGACGATGTCACGCTGCTGTTTTCCGACGACAACTGGGGCCAGATCCGCCGCCTTCCGGTCACCGACCTGCAGCGCGCCGGCGGGTATGGCGTGTACTACCACTTCGATTATGTGGGCGTGCCGCGCAACTACAAATGGATCAATACCAATCAGATCGAAAAGATCTGGCAGCAGATGGATCTGGCCTATCAGCGCGGCGCACGGCAACTGTGGGTGGTCAACGTCGGCGATATCAAGCCGATGGAATATCCACTGAGTTTTTTCCTGAAGATGGCCTGGAATCCGGAAGCGATGACGCCCGGCGCACTTGCGGCGCATCCGCAGCAGTGGGCGCAGGAATCGTTCGACGCGGCGCATGCCGCACGCATCGGAGAGCTGATCACCCGCTACAGCATGCTGGTTGCAAGGAGAAAGCCGGAACTGGTCGATCAGGACAGCTTCGCCCTGGGCGAAGGTGCGCCGGCCAAGCTGGATGGCGGCGAGTTCGGCGCCATCGTTGCGCAATGGCAGGCGCTTGAGCAGCGCATGCTCGGCGTCAAGGCGAGTTTGCCCGCCGACCAGCAAGACGCCTATTACCAGCTGGTCGAATACCCAATCGCGGCCGTCTCCAATCTCTACCAGCTCTATTACGCGGCCGCATGGAACAAGCGCCTGGCCGCACGCAACGATGCACGTGCCAATTACTTCGCCGACATGGTCGAAACCACCTTCGAGCGCGATAGGGCACTGACACAGCGCTACCACGCGATCAACGGCGGCAAATGGGACGGCATGATGAATCAGGTCCACATGAGCTATGTGATCTGGAACGACCCCACCCAGCAGTCCATGCCCTCGATCAGCCGCGTTGGCGGCGATACGCCGCCCGACCGGATCGCACGCTCCATCGCGTTCGCGCCGCCTGCCCCGCAAACGCCAGGGGTACTCTCGCTCGAAGCGCCCATGTTCTCGCGGGTCATCGCCAACAAGGGGCTGCAATGGAGGGCGATCCCCGCGCTGGGACGCACCCAGGGCGCCCTGGTCGCGCTGCCACAGGGGCAGCCTGCCACCACGGCCGAAGACCGTGTCGCAGTGGAGTACGACGTGGTGGTCACCACGCCGGGCCCTGCAACGCTCGGCCTGTATCTTGCGCCCACACTGGAGACGTCCAACCGCGGGCCGCTGCGCCTCGGCGTCTCCATCGACGACGGTCCGGTGACCACCGTCAACTGGGAGCTGCACCCGACCGGCGGGGCGCAGAACACGCCCGCCGAAAAAGCCTGGGCAACCGCGGTACGGGACAATGCGGTGTTCGTCTCGGCGCAGATGGGCGCGCTGGCGAAGGGTCGGCACACGATCAAGGTCTTCAGGATCGACGACAACATCGTCCTGGAGAAGCTCGTGCTGAGCACCGTGCCGGTGCCTGCGTCCTATCTGGGGCCAGCGCCGACGCGCTGATGCGAGCCAGCAGGAGGGCGTCGCAAGCGCGCTCGCGCTGCTTCAGCCACCCATTGCCGCCGCCACTGCTGACACGGCGAGCGACCCGCCATCAACCGGGCAGCCTTACCTGGACCCGATACACCTTCCCGCGTGCGATGTTGCCGATGCGCTGCTCCGGACAGAGCTCGCCATCCACCAGCACCTCCATCGCGGTGCGGCCCGGCTCGCGCGTCAGCGTGAGGTCGAAGTCCGCGCCGCGGAACTGGCGCCTCGCACGCGCCTGCGGCCAATGCGAGGGCAGCTGCGGACGGATCGCCAGCGCGTCGCCCTCGCCCACCAGCCCGAACAGGCCTTCCAGCACGCAGCGATACACCCACGCCACCGTGCCGGTGTTGAACAGCTGGCTCGAACGCCCCGCCGTACGCGGGTATTGATGCCACGCGCCACGGTAGTAATTGGGCAGCGACACCGGCAGGTGGCCGCGTTGCAGCACATCCTCGCGTGTCGGCCCTGGCAGCAGGGCGCGCAGGATCTCCCAGGCGCGGTCGGCCTCGCCAATCTGGTACAGGCTGTACAGATAGAATGCCGCCGCGTGGTTGTACACCGCACCGTTTTCCGCCGCGCCCGGCCACTTCTGGGTCAGCCGGCCCACGTCGTCGCGCATGTGCGTGTACGCCGGCGCCAGCATCACCGGGCCATACGGTGTGTGCAGCTGCTCGCGTACCGCCTCCAGCAGCGCCGCACGTTGCTGCGCATCGGCAGTGCCGGCCAGCAGCGCGAAACTCTGCGGATTGAGATAGATGCGCCCCTCCACATCGTCGGCGATGCCGAAGCGCACCCCGTCGTCGGTGATGCCGCGCGCGTACCAGTTGCCGTCCCACAGCTCACGGTTGGCATCGGCGTTGATGACGGCAACCGCCTCACCGAATGCCTGCGCCTGTGCGCTGCGCCCTTGCGCGGTGCAGATCTCCGACCACAGGCGCACTGCATACGCAGTGGCCACGGTGAGCCAGCCGGACACGCCCCTGCCGCGCCAGCCGACCATGTTCATCGGGTCGCACCAGTCGCCCTGCGCAATGAAGCTCAACCCACGTGCATCGCGCGCATCCAGCAGCCATTGCATCGCTGCATCCAGGCGCTCGGCCACGCTCAGGCGCTGCCCGTCATGGGTTTCCACGCGCGCGTCCAGGATGCTGGTATCGCCGGTTTCGGCCAGATATGCGCTGAGGAAGATCGGCAACCACACGCAGTGATCGGTATGCGGCACCTGGTTGATGTATTTGAGCTCGGCGCCTTCCACCAACAGGATGCCGTCCGGCATTGCGCCGCTGGGCTCCTGCTGCGACAAGGCATGCAACAGCGCTGCGCGTGCGGTGGCAGGCTGCAGGTAGGCCATGCCCATATGGTCCTGCAGATAATTGCGCGTCTGCGGATCGGTGGTCAGGCGATTGACGTCGCCGTGATAGAACACCTGACGCGGCAACCAGTGGTTGACCAGATTGTCCAGCGCCGCATCGGGTGTTGTGATCTGCACGCAGCCATTGCCGGCCTGCAGGTACTGCGCGTAGTCGCGCGCGGCCGCAGCAAATCCTTCTTCCGAGAGATAGCGCGCACGCAGCGCGGCAATTTCGGCATCGTCCTTGGCCGGCCCGAATGCGAAGCGATACACGCTGGCCGCATCGGCCTCCAGGGTCAGCCGGTATTGCAACGCGGCGGCTGGCGTTTCGTAATGCGCCTCGTGGTTGCCCAGCTGCTCGGCCTGCACGGCCGATGGCGCGTGCAAACCACCCTCGCCTTCGAATGCCATCTGCTGCGCGTCCCAGGCCACCGGCGTCTGCTCGTGCAGCAGAAAGGTGCAATCCTTGAAATCGCGCTGGCGGAAGTAATCGTCCACCTTTTGATACGGCGCCACGCTCCGGCAGACGATCCCGCCCAAGGCCGGCTCGTACCCGCCGGATTGATGCATCCACGACATGTAGCCGACCGGGAAATACGCATACAGGCTCAGCCTGCGCCCGCGACCGGACCCGTTGTGCACACGACATTCCCACAGCTCCACCGCATCGTCGGTGGGGAGGGAAACGCACAATTCCACCACGATGTCGTCATGGCGCACCCGCCAGCGCACATCGTGCTTGCCGGCAGAGAACTCGAACGCTTGCGGCTGCGCGCGCACCGGCTCGTGCGGCACCGAATACAACGCGCCGGTGTCTTCGTCCTTGAGATAAAAGAACCGACCGGGGTGATGCGCGTAGTACGGCTGCTCCGGCATCATGAAGTTGCGCGCTTCCAGCATTGGCGCATGCGCGTATTTCGATGGCTCCGGCTGCATGAACTGTCCGGTGGCATAACCGCGGCAGGTCAGCTGCACCATCATGCGGCGGTTCCACAGGAAGCCGCCGGCATTGGGCATCGCCGTGGGGCTGTAGAGTGCGTAGCGCGCACCATCGGCACTGGGCGCCATCAAGCTGGACAGCGCATCGGACGTTGAGGGGGGCGTTGCAGACACGGTCAGGGGTGCTCCGGTTCGTCGCGCTTGCGCGCGGCCAGTTCGTGCTGGATGCGGTTCAACAGCCCGTCGTCCAGCGGATAAAAACGCATGGTCCAGGCCGCCAGCAGCGCAACCGCGCCCGGAATCACGGTCAGCAGCAGCACGATGCCGGTCAACGACCCGGTGGACTGCGCGGTGTTGGCGACATAGCCCATTGCAGCCAGCACCCAGGCAATGCCGGCCGAGGCCAACGCCCCGCCGAGCTTTTGCGAAAACGTCGCCGCGGCGAACGTCATCGCCGTGGCACGGCGGCCGGTGCGCCATTCGGTGTAGTCGGCGCTATCGGCATACATCGAAAACGCCAACGGCGATTTCGGCCCCAGCGCCAGACCGATCAGCATGTTCAAGACAAACACCGCCCACACCGCATGGGCCGGCACGAAAAACATCGCGCAGCTCAGCAGGCCGACGAGCACCATCAGCCAGAACATCAGCTGGCGCTTGTCCCAGCGCCGCGTCAGCAGCGGCGTGATGGCCGCACCCACCCCCAGGGCGACCGAATAGCTACCCAGAAACAGGCCAACCAGATCCGGGCGTTGTACGTAGTACTTGAGGTAGTACACGCCCGCACCACCGCGCATGGTGATCGTGATCATGATGATCAACGACAGCACGAACAGTACGCACCACGGTTTGTTCTGCAGCAGATCGGCGATGTCGCGACGAATCGGTGTGCGTTGTTGCGGCGGCGGCTGCACGCGTTCGCGCGTGGTCAGCGCCACGGCGACGAACAACGCAAGCGCCACCGCGCCGTACAGCATCATCGTACGTTGCCATCCCAGCGCATCGTCGCCTGCGCCGAACCAGCGCACCAGGTCCATCGTGAAGTAATTGACCAACGTGGTCCCTGCAAACGCACCGATGAATCGCAGGCTGATCAGGCCGGTACGCTGCTGGCTGTCGGCGGTGATCACGCCGGATAATGCCGAGTACGGAATGCTCACCACCGTGTAGGCCAGCATCATCACCAGGAAGGTGATCGTGGCCCACCACATGCGCCCATGTTGGTCCAGATCCGGCGTGGTGTAGGCAAGCACGCCAGCAGCGGCCATCGGCAGCGCGCCCCACAGCAGATACGGGCGGAACTTGCCAAGCCGGCTACGCGTGCGGTCGGCCAATGCGCCCATCGCGGGGTCGGCGATCGCATCGGCGATCTTGGTCAAGAGGATCATCGTGCCGACCGCAGCAGCCGGCAGGTGCATGGTGTCGGTGTAGAAGATCAGCAAGAACGCCGAGATGTTGGCCCAGTACAGATTCAGACCCAGATCGCCGGCGCCATAGCCCAGCTTTTCGCGCCAGCGCAGGCGCGCCGATGCAGGAGACGTTGCGGGCGATGACGGCATCGACACACCTTCAAATGCGTTGTACCCGGCCGAGCACGCCGTTACGCTGAGTGCCCGCGCACCTGGCGAGGAGCGCCGACGCTACACCACGCATCGGCTGCCGCCAACGTGAAATCCATTCGAATGCCGAATCGATCCAGAGATATAACCTGACGTGATGGACACCGCCCCACATGCCACGCCCGCGTCCGCTTCGCCGCTTGCCATCGTGGTGATGGGCGTGTCCGGCAGCGGCAAGACCACCATTGCACAAGCGCTGGCAGCGCATTACCGCTTCCGTTTTCTGGACGCAGACGACTACCACAGCGTGGCAGCACGCGCGCAGATGGCGGCCGGCCAACCGCTCACCGACGCGATGCGTCTGCCGTGGGTAGAACTGCTATCGGCCACGCTGCGCGATTTCGTGCAGGCCGGCGAATCGGTGGTGCTGGCCTTCTCCGGTTTGCGCAGCGCGCATCGCCAATTGCTGCGCAACAGCGGCGTGCCGATGCGCTTCGTGTTCCTGCACGCAGCTCCGCACGTGATCGCCGCCCGCCTGAGCAACCGCGCGGGCCACTTCATGACAGCCACATTGCTCGACAGCCAGCTGCAGACGTTGGAGCTGCCGCTGGACGAAGCGGACGTGGTGTCGGTGGACGTGGATGCCAGCGTGCCTGCGGTGGTGCAGGATGCGATCGCACAGCTGGCAGCGATCGATCCCGCTGCAGTGCAACATGCCTCACGCGCATCGGAGCGGGTGTAAGCGGACGCACACGACGTGCGTGGTGCCTGCGGTGAGTGCCGCCTAGGCGTTGTGCGTTGTGCGTTGTGCGTTGTGCGTTGTGCGTTGTGCGTTGTGCGTCACGAGGCTACCGCTTCCGTGCCGATGGCCAACCTGTAGCGATATCGCGACGCGCAGCCTGGCTGCAGCGCAGGGAGACAATGCACGTAACGGCGCAGCGCCCAACGTCTGCTGTCGCGCTAGCTTGCGCATCCAGCGCGCATCCACGCGGCCGCATGCCGCAGAAAAGTACCGCATCAGCAACGCGCCATTCCCTTCTCCCGCCGGGAGAAGGTGCCCCGAAGGGGCGGATGAGGGGACGGCCACCCGCATCGCTCATCTCTCCACTTCCGCACGCCGTACGACAGGCAACGCGCAGCGCAATCAGCCGCAGTGCCGAGCCGATGCCCCATTCGCTGCATACCGCAGAACGCTGCAATCGACCGCCGACATCGCGCACCGGGTTCGTCGCACCCTTCCCATCGCGTCCATCCGTTGCAAAGGCCCACACCCAAGGTTGCGCAACATTTCCTGGTTACTTCTTGCAAACCGCCGTCATCGACGCATCTTCGGCCAAGACCGCATCAATCATTTTTTCTATCGCAACACAGAAAATGGTGATGAATCATCACGATTGGTGCGAATAACGAACCGATTGAACGCAAATTTTTCAAGTTGGTCGCACCAGATGCAAACGGACCCGACCATTGTCTGAATGCAGCGCCGCGCAGGTGTTGCGCGGTCACGTCAATCGTCCATCGTTCGGTCAGCCGATCCGGGGGGATCCAGCGCTTCCTTCCATCTAGGACATGCCGTGATGACCAACCCCAAACGCCGTTTGCGACTCCACAGTTTGACGCTCGTTCCTTGCCTGCTCGTCAGTGCCGTGGCTTTGGCGCAGTCTGGCGCCACCACCGCGCAGCAGCCGGTATCGTCCCTGGATACCGAGGCATTCGCCCGCTCCGGCCAGGTCTGGCGCAGCTTCGGTCAAGACCTTCCCTTCGCCAGCCCCAGCAACTGGACCGTGGCCGGCGGGGGCTACTTGAATTCGCGTTTCGCACCGGGCGAATGGAAGATCAATCGCACCACGGTCAAGACCCTCAAGCCGGCGTGGACGCTGACCACCACCGGCGACATCTCGGCCACGCCCAGCATCTAAGGCGGCACCCTATACGTGCCCGACTGGGGCGGCACGCTGTACAGCGTGGACACGCAAACCGGCAAGCCGAACTGGCAGGCCAAGCTGTCGGACTACACGAACAAGAGCAATTCGCTCTCGCGCACCACACCTGCCATCACCCCCAAGAGCATCATCCTGGGCGACATGGCCGGCGGCACCGTGCTGGCCTTGGACAAGAAGACCGGCAAGTTGCTGTGGAAGAGCGAGGTAGAGACCAATCCACAGGCACAGATCACCTCGTCCCCGGTGGTGTACGGCAACCGCGTGTACCTGGGGGTATCCTCCAGGGATTATGAAAGTCTCGATCCCACCCACCGGTTCTCATTCCGCGGCAGTGTGGTGGCGCTGGATGTGAACACCGGCAAGAAGGTCTGGCAGTTCTACAACGCGCCCGAAGGCTATACGGGTGCATCGACTTGGGGCCAGGTCGCCGTGGACCCGATCGCGCGCCGCATCTATTTCGGCACAGGCAACAACTACAACATTCCCGCCAGCGTCGGTAACTGCGTGTCCAATGCGCGCTCCTATCGCGGCGGCGACCTGACCGTCCAGGATGAACTCAACTGCATGGCACCGGACAACTACGTCGATTCGGTGATTTCGCTCAATCTGGATACCGGCAAGCTGGTCTGGGCCAACCGCAACCAGGGCTACGACGCCTGGAATCTGTCGTGCATCCTCGCCCCGACCAATGGCCTGTGCCCGAACACCCAGGCAACCAACCTGACCGGCCCGGATTACGACTTTGGCGGTGCGGGCGTGCAACTGTTTGCGGTGCCGCGCAACGGCAAGCTGCAACAACTGGTCGGCGCCGGACAGAAGAGTGGCATCTATTGGGCCTTCGACGCCAAGACCGGCGCCAAGGTGTGGTCCACCCAAGTTGGTCCGGGCGGCACCACCGGTGGTATCGAGTGGGGCGCCGCGTTTGATCCCTACAAGTCGCGCATCTATGTCGGCATCAACAATAACCTCAACACCCCCTACACGCTGGGCCCAGACAACACCGTCAGCCACAACGCCGGTTCGTGGGCGGCACTGGATGCGGCTACCGGCAAGATCCTGTGGCAAGTGAAGGCACCGGGAATCAACCCCGTCAATCCGACGGTGCCGGCCGGCGCGCAGGGTCCGATCACCGTCTCACCTAACCTGCTGTTTGCCGGATCGATGGCAGGCAATATGGTTGCCCTGGACAGCGATACCGGCGCCACCTTGTGGAACTACAAGGCCAGTGGCTCGGTGATGAGCGCGCCGGCAATCGTGAACGGTGCGCTGTACTGGGGCTCCGGCTATGCACGCAACAACTTCGGTGTCGCAGCAACGGCCAACCAGCTGACCAAGTTCGTGCCGGATAACGCAGCAGCCAAGTAAGCAGGATCTGCAGGGGTCCATGGCCCGGTCCTGTCAGAACGACACCGCCGCCTTCGGGCGGCGGTGTCTTTGTGGCGGTTGCCGTTTGCCCAGGTGTGACCGCGGGCGTGCCACGAAGGAGGCGGCAACACGGCAACGCATCGTCTACAGCGATCAAGAGACGTCCTCGCACTGAACGCAGCACGTGGCGACCAATAGACAGCGAACCGTCGTCTGGCCGGCGCGGATAGCGCGCTTGGCATGGCCGTCAGGCTTCAGCGCTATTGACGACGAAAAAGCCATTGATGGCGCGCGATCCCGCATTCCCGCGTGTCCGCGTGGTACATGCCGGCCGAGCACGACGCACGCACGCCTGTCGGCGCGCTTTTTTTTGGTCCAATCTCGCAACTACAGCCGCGTGACCTGGCATAGGCGAATCTGTCCGGCCTCCAACCCATGCGCCTCGGCCGCACGCCGGCGCAGCGCACGCACCAGCGCGGCTGCGTCCAGTTCGCCATCGGCCGGCACGTCCACGCTATGCGCCAGTTGCCCCCACAGCACCGGCCGGCCATCGCAGTAGCCCTCGTAATCGGCGAAGTAATGCAGCTGGCGCCGCTCAGGTCCCGACGTGGACATCGCCTTGGATCTCCGTGCAGCCCAGATGTTCCAGCGCGATCTCCAGCCCCAACAGATAGCTCTGCGCGCAGTAGCCACGCACCGTGGCGATGCACTGCCCCAGACCGTGCGGCAGGCAGCGCTCCGGACGGTCCACGCTGTCGTCGTGCGTTTCGACATAGGGGTAAGGCAGGTCTCTGAGCACGCGATGTAGCCGCGCACTGTCCACGCAACTGCCCGGATCGATCAGCGCGATCTCCATCCGCGCCTGACCGGCCACACGTAGCGCATCCAGCAGTTCCTGTTCCGAGCCACAGGCACGCAATGCCACCGTCTTGCCCGCGTCCCCGGCACACGCCACCAATTGGCGAACGACGGCGGGCGGCAACGGCTGCGGCCCACGCACCAGCGGCATCGCCGCTTCCGGCCCACGCAGGATCATGATCGACATGGCGACCTCCTCAGGCAGCAACGCGCAGTGGCGCGTGCAGCGACGGCAGACACCGAGCGGCAATGCCGAGCGACATCGCATACGCGCGCGGCGCATCGTGCGGCGTGATCACCACCGCCAACGGCGCGTGTTGCGCATGCAGCCACGGCTCCAGTTCCTGATCGGCATCGGTATGCAGCTCGATATACGGCGTGGGCAACGCGTCCACGGCAGCGCGCAAGGCGCGCGCGCAACTGCGCTCGGACAACGGCAGATCGCCCGAATCCAGCAACACCAGCTCCACCTCGGCATCGCCCCCGGCCGCATGCAGTTCGGCAATCAAGCGATCCACATCGGCACACGCCAGCGTACGCAACGCACGCCCAGCGCACTCAGGCAGTTGCATCGGCACCAACGGCGCCGGATCGGCCTGAGGACCGCGCAAAATCAGGATACACATCGTGTTCGGCTCAACGCACCACAGTGCGGGAGTGCCAAGGTAGGCCTGACGGGCATAAAGAGGCTATGCGCGCGCCGGTGCGCGAGCATAAAGAGTGCGTAATGGCACGTTGAAACAGTTCAACGCGCCATTGATGCCGATGCGCAGCGCAGGTAAAGCAGATGCAACCGGTGTGATCCCCCATCAATGCAACAAGAGCTGCACACCAACGCCAGCAGACGCCGCAGAAGGACCAGCAGTTCCTACCAGCTCACCGTCGCCTACTTCTCCCGCCGCCAATTCACCGACCCCTTGGTCTCGATGGTGCTGGATTCGGCTTCGATATCGAAGCCGCGGCTGAGCAGGTATTTGAGCGTCAGTACCGAGCCGCCGCCGACCATCGACACGCCGTAGCCGACGTAGAGTTTGGGCGAGAGATATTTGCCGAAACCCACCACCGAGCCCAACGTGCTGGATTGACTGACGCCGGCTTCGTCCAGGCCGAGCTTGGCGCCGATCTGCGAGGCGATCAGGCTGCTGCCGGCCGACAATGCCGCCGAGGCGGCGCTGACCTGCTGGGTTTCGTCGCTGCTGGCGGTGGACAGGCCGCGGCCCAGGACCAGGTACGAGAGCGCTTCGGATTGCGACATCGCCGGTTCGGACCACACATCGGCACGCGGCGATTCGGCGCGGCCGCTGACGTCGATGCCGGCGGTGACATCGCCGATCTTGCGTTCGGCGCGCAGGCTCACGCGCGGGTCGGAGACGATGTTGTTGTTCCAGGTCAGCTGACCACGAGTAATGGTCAGATCCTGGCCATAGGCCTTGTAGCGACCACGCACATCCAGCCCGCCGTTGGCGGTCATTTCGCGGCCAGGGCGCGCACGGATCTGCATCTGCCCGCTCAGTCCGCCCTTGAGGCCGAAGCCGCTCATGTTGACCTTGTCGCCGAGCACGATCGCCAGGTCCATATCCAATGGCGATGCGGGCGTCTGTTCCGGGTCCACCGGGTCCAGCACCACCACGTCTTCGGACACCGAGGTGCCACGGTCCAGGCGTTCCAGGTCGATATCCGCTTCGGGCACGGTGACCTTGCCACGCAACTGCATGGTGTTATCGGTAATGCCGAACTGCATGTCCGGATTGGCGATGATGCGCAGCTCGCTGGTGTTGTAGGCCAGCACGTTGTCGCCGCGGATATTGAGCAGCAGCGGCGTGCTGGTCCCGAACCACGACAATCCGCCATCGACGGTGAGCGTGCCGGGCCCGGACTTGGCCGAGGCGGTGATCTTGGCCGAACCATCCGGCAACGCGTCGAAGCGGCCCTTGCCCTCGCTCAGCGTCAAACCCATCGATGGATATTCGGCGGTGAAATCGCTCAGGGTCGCATCGCCGCCGAGCAGCGGTTTGTCGCGGGTGCCGCGCAGGCTCACGTGGCCTTCGACCAGCCCTTTCGGCCGCACCACGTCGGCAATCACCAGCTCCAGCCAATACAGCCGCGACATGTTCAGATACAGCTCGCCGTTGAGCGGCGCGTACGCATCCCAACCAGTATTGAACTTGGCATCGACAAAGCCGGCGCCCTGGAAGCCGATACCGAGCTTGCCCTGGATCTGTTGCTGGCTGAAATCGGCCTGCACGCTGAATTGGTCGTAGCGCAGCAACTCGCCGCGATTGGGATTGCCGGCCACTGCAGCGTAGCGGCTTTCGCCCAAACGAATGCCGCCTTCGGGCGATGCGATGCGCAGGCTGCCTTCCCAGGCGTTGCCGCGCGGCTTGAAGCTACCGTCCAGCGACAGCTCGCCACGCAGATAGATCTGCCGACCTTCCTGCTTGGGCAGCCACGGCTGCACCAGCGACAGCGGCAGCGCGTCGCCATGCACCACCATGCCCTCGCGCGGCCAGTTGGCGCTGGCGCACAGTGCGCCACCGGTGGCCGCACCCAGGCAGGTGTCGGACAAGGTAAACGCCGCGCCATCGGTGCCGAACTGCGCCGGTTGGCGCAGTGCCCAGGCATCGCCCTTGGCTGGGGCAATGCGCAAGGTCGCGAGCTGACCCTGCCACCGCTCGCCGTTGCGACGCACATCGCCCTGCAGGGCGACAGTCGCCATGCTGTTGGCGATGTCCGAATCCAGCCGCAGGGCCTCCACCGCGCCGCGCGCTTGCACGCGCACGCTGTCGAGCACCAAACCGGCTTCGATGGCGGTACCTTGGAAGGCCAGTTGGCCATCGCTGCCGCGCCACGGCAGCCGGCCGCGCAGGCTGATGCTCTGGGCGCTATAGGTGTCCCAGCGCAGGCCGTTGCCGGCAATGTCGGCGGTGATGTCGGGTGCGTCGCGCGTACCGCTGACCTGCAGCTGCCCACGCACGACGCCGGTGGCACCAGGCAAGACATCGTCCAGCTGCAACGGCTGCAGCTGCGCGGCGATATCGAGCTGGTCGCCCACCTTGCCCTTGGCGGTGATGCGGCTATTGCCCAGCGCCAGTTGCAGCTCGCCTTCGCCCTGTTCGCCGCGCAACGCGAACTTGCCGTTGCCCGACAGCGCGCGTTGACGCAGCTGGCCGGCCAGGCTGGGAATGTCCGCAGTGGCCTCGAACCCCGGCGAGACACCGCCGGCAGGAGCCGGCAATTGCCGCCCCTTGGAGGCGATCTTGCCGGACAGGTTGCCGTTCCAGCCCGGCGCGAAATAGCCCGGGTCGAACTTGGCCAGTTGCGCGCTGACATCCCATTGCAGCTCCGGCGCCCAGGCCACTTCACCGGTGAGATCCAGCGCACCGCCCGGCGTTTTCGCCTGCACCTGCTTGAGCTGTGCACGTTGGTCGTTGCCACGGCTGTCGAAGACCAGCTCGGCCTGCTGGCCATCGCGCTCCAGTGCGGCGTGGCCGATCGCAGCCCAGGCTTTCAAGGTGCCGGCCACGCCCAGGCGTGCGTCTTTCAGCTCCACCGGCACCAGCGGCGCGTCCGGTGTGGCCGGATCCGCGGCCGGAGTGAAGCGCAGGCCGCTGGCGTTGACCGCAAAGCGGAAACTCGGATTCTGGGTATCGCGGAAATCGGCGGTGCCGCGCAGTTGCGTGCGGCCTTCGAAGGTGTCGATCACCAACGGTTCGAAGGTGAGGACCTGCTCGGCCAGGCGGACATGCGAGGGTTGCAGCGTAGCGCTCAGTTCGCCTTGCTTGATGCTGCCGTGCAGATCGGCGTTGCCGCCCTTGCCGGAGGCTTCCAGGTTCAGCGCGATCGGCGTGGCAGGCGGATTGGCTTGCCCCTGCGCGGCCGGAATCAACAGCGAGGTATCCAGCGCCTCGGTCACCGCCTTGAACGCCCAGGTCGGGTCGTCGCGACCGGTGAACACCAGGCTGGCCTGCAGCGGCGCCGGCGCCCGGCCGGCAATGGCCACTTCCATCTTGTCCAGATCCCCGCGGGCCACCAGCCCCAGGCTGGCCGGGGTGCGCCCGCGTGCGGCCGGTAGCACGGCAGTGGCGGTCAGGTCGGCGCGGTAGTCGTCGTTGGGCAGGTAATCGCCGTGCAGGCGGAAGTCGCCCATGTCGGTGTCGATCACCAGATCGCGCGTGCGCAGCTCGCCGGTGGCGACCTCGAGCCCGCCCTGCACGGTGTGCAGCACGATCATCGGCTGCTGCAGCTGGGTGATGCGCAGGTTCTGCACATCGATCTTGTCGGCCTGGATCGCCAGCGGCACGTTGATCTGCGGTAGCGACTCGGGCCAGCTGGGCAGGGTGAACGGTTCCTCGCTCTTGCCCAGGTTCAACGTGGCATTGCTCACTTGCACCGCGTCCAGCTGCAGCTTGCGCCCCAGCAACGGGCGCAGGTCCGGCTCCAGATACACGCGCTCGGCGGTGAAGTGGATGTCCTGATACTTGAAGTCGACATTGCGCAGGGTCAGCGGGCCGGCCACCGGGCCTTCGACGGCGCGGTAGGTAAAGGTGGCGCCCACCGGCAGGCGCGCGGTGACCTGCGCCAGCAACACATCGCGCCCGGCCACGGTCTGCAGCAGCCAGTAGATCGCGATCAAGGCCAGCAGCACCAGCCCGAGCACGGTCAGGCCCGAGCCCACCCAGAAGCGGCGCCGGCGATAGAAGCGTGCGCGGCGCGGCGCGGAGGGCGGCGTGGGCGTGCTCACAGGTTGGCCCCGATATCGATGTAGAGCTGAAACTGCGAGTCGGGGTCGTTCAAGCCATGCGCGATATCCACCCGCACCGGGCCCACCGGCGAGCGCCAACGCAGGCCGAAGCCGACACCGGTATGCCAGTCGGGCCGGTCATCGAAGGCGCTGCCGCCATCGACGAACACCGCGCCGCCCCAGGGGCCGCCCTTGAGATAATGCTCGTATTCGGCACTGGCGGTGACCACGTTCTTGGCACCCAGCGCGAATTCGTCGGGCTTGGGCGTGCGCGGGCCGACTTCGCGGAACGCATAACCACGGATGCTGTTCGCGCCGCCGGCGAAGAAGCGCAGGCTCGGCGGCATCGCCACCAGGTCGCTGGTCCAGGTGGTGCCACCTTCGCCGCGCAGGATCAACCGGCTGTTGTCGCCGGCGCCCAGGAACCAGCGCAGCTGGCCATACAGCTGGCCGAAGTTGGTGTCCGAGCCGGCACCTTCGGCGCCGCCGCGAATGAACATCTGCGCCGACACGCCGCTGCGCGGAAACAGCCGGTCGTCGACATTGACGTAGTTGGCCTGCAACTGCGGATAGATCAAGGTGGAAGTCTCGTACACCGCGCCTTCGAAATCGTCGCCGCTGCTGAAACGCCACCGCTCGCGCAAGGCGTTGATCGAGGCGATCGCGCTCCAGCGCTCGTTGATCTGGCCACTGCGGCTGCCGGTGAGTTTGACGTTGCGCAGGTCGATGTACTCGGTCTGCTCGTCGTACAGCCGCGCCGAGGCGGTGTACCAGCCATCCAGCCAACGGAACGCCGGCACGCGGTAGCTGGTGGTCAGGCTCTTGCGGTTCTGCGCGTAATCCAGCTGCGTGTCCATCTTGTGGCCGCGCGAGTTCACATAACGCCGCTCCACGCCACCGCGTACACCGGCGCCGCTTTCGCTGCCGTAGCTCAAGCCGGCGGTGTAGACCGTGCGCTTGGCGCGGGTAAGTTTGACGTCCACCGGCACGCGGCCTTGGTCGTCTGCCTCTTCGGGCTTGGGCTGGATGTCGATGGTGCTGAAGTAATCCAGCTTGGTCAGCGACTCGCGCAATCGGTCAAGCTTGCCTTCGTGGTAGTAGCTGCCCTCTTCCCAGTACACCAGCGGGTCGAACAGGCCGTCGCGGAAGTAGTCGTAGTCGAAGCGCACCTTGCCCATGTCGTAGCGGCGGCCGCTGTCCCAGTTCAGATCGATGTCGGCCGCATGCTCGGCACGCGTGATCGCAACGCGGCGCTGGGTGAAGTCGGCATCGAAGTAACCACGCTCGGCCAGGCGCCGGGTGATGCGCACCTTGCTGGCTTCGTATTGCGGATGACTGAAGACCTGGCCCTCGCGCGGCTCGAACTGCTTGAGGTCCTGGCCCAGGTAGCGGTCCTGCTCGGCCCAGCCGGTGATCGAGATATGCGAGGTGCGTACCCGCACCGGCTCGCCGCGATCCACCGTGATCACCACGGTCACCTTGTCGCCGGCGCGCGGTGCAGCCAGCGTAATGGTCGGTGAGTAGTAGCCAAACGGCTCCAACGCCTCACGCGTTTGCCGCTCGGCCTGTGCCAACAGATATTCCAGACGCGACTCGCCCTGCTCCTTGCCCACGGCCTCATACAGAGACAGGGAGACCTGGATGTTCTCGATCATCTCGGCGTCGTCGCCGCCATCCAAGCCCTTGATTTCGATCTTGTCGATGGTTGCCCGAGCAACCGCTTGCAGCGGAACGAACAGGGTGCACAGCAAGGAAAGAGCAAACGCGACTTTAAGCATCGTCAAAGGATACCCAGCCTCGGCGTGAAGGGACAAAAAATCTAAGCAAACCCGACTATACGGGGACCGAGTGACGTGGTCACATTCGGCGTGTTGTTAACGTTTCGTTGGCACTGATTGCGAGCGGCCCCCCAATTGCTGCTTGCCCGTTTACCTTGAGAGAGAGGTTCGTTTCATGAAGCGTCGTCTGCTGGTTACCGCCGTATGCACCGCCTTAACGATGCCATCGCTTGCGATGGCGCAGGACCAAGGTGACGTGACCCAATTGGACAAGGTCACCGTGACAGGTTCGTTGATCCCCCGCTCCCAGATCGAAACCGCGACCCCGGTGTTTTCGATCACTGCCCAGGACATCCAGCGCCGCGGCTTCAAGGACGTCTACGACGTGCTGCGCTCGCAGCCGATGGCCACTGGCTCCGTGCAGGACAGTCAGTTCAGTGGCGGCTTTACTCCGGGCGCCAAGTCATTGAGCCTGCTCGGGCTGGATCCGGGCTTCACCCTGGTACTCATCGATGGCCGGCCCATGGCCGACTACCCGCTGCTCTACAACGGCCAAAGCAACTTCGATCTGGCCAGCGTGCCGGTCGGCATGGTCGAGCGTATCGATGTGGCGCCCGGCAACCAGTCCTCGATCTACGGTTCCAGCGCCATCGCCGGGGTGGTCAACATCATCCTGAAAAAGCGCATGGACGGCGTGCAGATGAACTACCGCATGGGCACCTACGATGGTGGCGGCGGCAACAACCAGCGCTTTCAGCTCACTGGCGGCAACGAGATCGGCGGCGCCAATATCTTGTGGGGCTGCAGCTCAATAATCAGGACCCGATCTACGGTTTTCAGCGGCGCGATTTCGATTCCACCAAAGACAACCCGGACCCGACCCTGCGCTACGGCTCGCGCATCGCGCTGCACAACACACCGCGCACCTACATCGACCCCGGTGCCGACAACTGCGCCGCGCTGGGCGCGCTGTTCAACGGTTCGGTGCAATACGACAACCGTGCCAACCGTGGCAATTTCTGCAGCAGCCGTGCCGAGCCTGGCTATGCCAGCATCCTCAACAAGGAGCGCAGCGCCAGCGGCTATGCCAACCTGAGCTATGCATTCAACGACAACGCCGAACTGTATTCGACCCTGCTGCTCAACCGCACCAAGGTCGAAGTCAACAGTGGCTCGCAGTTCTGGCAGTCCTCTTCTGACACCGGCGGTCTGTTCTACAACCAGGACAGCCAGCAGCTGGAAAGCTATCAGCGCATCTTTGCGCCGGAAGAAACCGGCAATCTGAATTTCAACAATCAGCGCCAGACCGCCGATTCCTACAACATCGCAATTGGCCTGAAGGGCGGCCTGGGCGCCAGCAACTGGACCTACGACGCCTATTACGCCCGTTCGGAATACCGCATCGACAGTCGCCAGCAATGGCCGCTGGCCGATCGCATCGAAGACTTCTTCCGCGAACAATTCCTTGGCGCACCGCAAGGCGAGTATTACGGCTACCCGATCTACTCGCCCAACGATGCCAACTTCTATCGCGCATTGACGCCGGCGCAGTACCGCAGCTTCAACGACGAAATCCGTACCAAGTCCAGAACCTGGACCCAGAACGTCAACCTGCAGCTGACCAATACCGAATTGTTCAACCTGCCTGCCGGCGCTGTGGGCATCGCCGGCGTGTTGCAGGCAGGCAATCAGTACTGGACCAACCCGACCGACCCGCGCGTCATCGCCGGCGACTTCTACCAGCTGACCGGCACCCAAGGCAGCGGCAAGCGCGACAACTGGGCGGCAGCCTTCGAAACGCGGATCCCGATCCTGAGCACGTTGACCGCCAACCTGTCTGGTCGCTACGACGACTACAAGAACCAGGGAGGCGGTGGGGATTCCAAATTCACCTACAAGGCTGCACTGGAATTCCGCCCGATCGACTCGCTGTTGTTCCGCGGTAACTACGCCACCGCCTTCAAGGCGCCGGACATGGCCTTCAGCTTTGCCGGCGACAGCGGCTTCTTCCAGGGCGTCAACGATTACTACCGTTGCGCGGTGGAAGAACCGGGCGTGCCGATCGCCGATTGCACCTACGCTGGCACCACGATTTCAGGACGCCGCGCCGGCAATCGCGATCTGAAGTCGATCACGGCCAAGTCCTGGGGCGCCGGCGTGGTGTGGTCGCCAAGCGCACGCTTCAGCGTCAATGCCGACTACTACAATATCAAGATCGACCAGAAGGTCAGCGATCTGAGCACCGACAATCTGCTGCAAACCGAATCGGCGTGCCGCCTGGGCAGCCTGGACATCAACTCGCCCACGTGCGTGGATGCGCTTTCGCGGATCGATCGTACCGGGCCCGATGCACCAGTACCCAATCGCCTGAGTAGCATTCGCATCAGTTCAATGCAACCCTGGACTACGCGGTCAGCGACGATATCTCGCTCACGGCAACGGTCAACAATATCGCCAATACCCGCCCGCCACGCGACCGCACCTACACCAGCTACCCGTACTACAACATCTTCAACTACACCGGCTATGGCCGTTCCTACATGCTGGAATTGAACTGGCGCTTCGGCGCGCATTGATTCACTGCACTGTGCCTGCGCACCTCCAGCGGCAGCCAGGACGGCTGCCGCTGGCGTTTTTGGGCTTGCGACGCAGCTGCGGCACTGCTGCTCGCTTGCATGCCAGCGCATGCAGTGATGACGTTGCACGAGCGGACTCGGCTAGCGCGACTGCATCGGTGTGCACCGGATTGGAGGCCTATGAAACGTGCTCCCAACGCATCTGGTGTGCCGCCTAGAGTGCGTTAATGCAAGCCAGCATCGATCAGACCAGCCTCTGACAACGCCTGCCGCAAAGGCTCCAACCGGATTGCATAGCGGCGCCATTCCTCCACGCTGCGGCTGTGCACGCCCTCGCGCACCTGCACGCTGCTCAACGTGGCCGACGCTGCCGCATTGCGCGTGATGTCGATCTGCCCCGGCTCGATGTCCAGCCCGCAATGCGCCATCAATTGCTGCAGCACCGTGGATGGATCACGCACCATCTGTGCGTAGTCCACATCGATCACCCGGCCCGGCAATGCGGCGCGCCATTGCGCCATCAATCCGTGATACGCCTGATAGTGACGCGCCAGTGTGTGCAGGTCGTAGCTGTAGGCATACGAGTCGCCGAACAGCGCGCGGTAATTGGAAAAACATACCGCCAACGGCTCGCGCACCAGGTGCATGATCAGTGCACCCGGCAGTGCGCGCGCAATCGCGCCGATCGCCACCGCATTGGCCGGCAATTTATCGATATACCAGCGCGCCGACCCGGCACGCCACTGCGTTTGTTGCAGATACCGCGTGCCAATCTGCGCATAATCCAGCGTGGGCAGCGCCTGCAGCAACGGCGCGTCCAGCAGACTGCGCCCGGCCTGATCGGCGCCCCAGCGCAACTGATGACCGAAGTCGTTCAACTCGCCGGCCGAAACGATCTGCGAATGATTGCCCAGCATCCGCTCCAGCACCGTGGTGCCCGAGCGCGGCAGGCCGAGCACGAAGATCGGCTGCGGACCTTGTACGGTACCGGTATCCTGCGCTGCGAACACGCCCCGCGCAGCCAACGCGCCCAGTTGCGCGTACAGCGCAGCTTCGGCATCGGCATCGTGGCGCAGACGTGCATGCATCACTGCATTGCCGTGCTGCAGCGCGTCCCAGGCGGCAGCGGTGTCGCCCAGGTCCTCCAGCTCCTTGTACAACGCAAACGCCAGCCCGGCACGATCTTCGCTTTCGGGTTTGGCGAGCTGCAATTGCTGACGTAGTTGCGCGACATGGTTGCTGCCGGTGGTCTGACGGCGCAGCCGCGCACGCGTGAGCGCTGCACGGCCGTAGCCGGGCGACAGCGCCAGGGTCTGCTCCAACGCCTGCGCCGCCTCATCCAGGCGCCCATTGAACTGCAGTTGCACCGCAAGAAAAAAACGGAAGTCCGGTCCATCGAATCCGCAGGCCTGTGCGCGCTGCATCATCGCCAATGCCTGGACGTGTTCGCCCAAGGATTGGTGCACGTGTGCAAGCAAAGCCAAGGTCGCGCCGTCGCGGCACTGCATCACCGAGGGATGCCGCAGCAGCGCGTGCAGTTCGCGATGTTCGCCAACGCGCAACAGGGCCTGCGCCACACGGCAGCGCATCGCCACATCCTCGCCCACATCGCGTGCGGCCAGCTGCAGCTGAGTCACCGCTTCGCGCATGCGGCCGTTGGCCAACACGGTGCCGGCCAGCAGCACGCGTGCAGAGACATGCGTCGGTTCCACCTCCAGCAGCGCCTGCAATGCAGACGCTGCCACACCCAGATCGCGCCGCGCCAACGCGGCCTGGGCGGTCTGCAAATGCAGCGCGCCCGCCGAGCTGGACATCAGCTGGACAGATGCTCGATGGCGGCAACGCTGCCGAGGCGGTCGCCGAGCTTGTTCAACAATGCGAGCCGGTTGGCGCGCAGCTGCGGGTCTTCGGCATTGACCATCACGCCGTCGAAGAACGCATCCACCTGTGGGCGCAGGCGCGCCAGGCGTGCGAGCACGGCAACGTAGTCGTGACGATGCAAGGCATCGCCGGTGTCGCCGATGGCCGCTTCCACCGCTTCGGCCAGGGCCTCTTCGGCCGGTTCTCGCAGCAGGCTGGTGTCGATGTCGCCGGGGATCTCGCCCTCGACCTTGCGCAGGATATTGCGGATGCGCTTGTTCGCCGCGGCCAACGCGGCGGCTTCGGGCAGCGTGGCGAAGATGCCGATGGCATCGATGCGGCAGTCGAAGTCGTAGAGGGAGCCGGGGGTCGCGCCCGGGTGCGCTCCTACGCTGGTCGGTGTCGGCACGGCCTCGGACGTGACCGAGAACAATGCGGCGACTGCATTGAAATGCGTGGCCGGTACGCCCTTGTCGGCGTAGTAGCCGCGTAGGCGGTCGAGGATGAAGTCGAAGATTTCTCCGGCCAACTGTGTGTGCTGCGCGGTGTCAATTTCAGAAATCGTTTCTTCGTTCGTCAACGTGGCCTTTCTGACGAGCCTATCCCATGGCAGCAAGTTGGAGGCCGCTACTAGCATTGCCTTCAGATTCAGATCAAACCCCGACTCAATCACCGTCCGCGCCAACCCCAACGCATTACGCCGCAGCGCAAACGGGTCCTTGTTCCCGGTCGGCTTCAACCCGGCCGCAAATCCACCGGCCAAGGTGTCCAGGCGTTCGGCAATCGCCAGCACCTTGCCCAGCGGCGAGAGTGCGATGTCGTCGCCGGCAAAACGCGGTTGGTAGGCCTCGTCGATGGCCAGCGCAATCTCGCCGGGCTCATCGGCGGCCTTGGCGTAATGGCGGCCGGCAATGCCCTGCAATTCCGGGAATTCGTTGACCATGCGCGATTGCAGGTCGTTCTTGGCCAACTGCGCAGCGCGGCGCGCCTGCACCGGGTCGGCGCCCACCTGCGGGGCGATGACTTCGGCCAGCGCCGCCACGCGCGCGACCTTGTCGGCCACCGTGCCCAGCTTGGCCTGGTAGGTCACGCTGGCAAGACCCGCGCCCATCGCCTCCAAGCCTTGCTTCAGGTCTTCGTCGAAGAAGAACTTGGCGTCGGCAAAACGCGGACGGATGACCCGCTCGTAGCCTTTGGCGACTTCGGCCACGTCCTTGGATTGGATATTGGCGATGCCGATGAACTGCTCGGTCAAGGTGCCGCCGTCATCCAGCACCGGGAAGAATTTCTGGTTGATCTCCATGGTTTCGATCAACGCTTCCTGCGGCACCGCCAGGAAGTCGCGCTCGAAACTGCACAGCACCGCCGCCGGCCATTCGACCAGGTTGACCACCTGCTCCAGGTTATCGTCGCTGATGCGTGCGCTGCCGCCGGCCTGCCTGGCCGCCGCCTGCACTTCGTCGACGATGCGGGCACGGCGCGCGTCCGGATCCACCAGCACATGCGCCGCACGCAGCGCATCGACGTAGTCGCCGGGCGCCGCCAGCGACACCGCGCCCTCATGCATGAAGCGGTGCCCGCGCGTGATGCGGTCGCCGCGCACGCCCAGCAATTCGGCCGGAATCACCGCGGTGCCGAACAACAGCACCAACCATTGCACCGGCCGTGCGAAGGCGTATTCGTGCGCGCCCCAGCGCATCGGCTTGGGGATCGGCATCGCGGCGATGGCCTCGCGCAGGATCTCCGGCAACAAGTCGGCCGTGCGCGCCCCCGGCGTCACTGCGCGATGCACGAAACGCTCGCCCTTGGCATCGCTGGTGCGTTCCAGCGCGGTCCAGTCGATGCCGGCCTTGGCGGCGAAACCGGCCAGCGCCTTGGTCGGCTTGCCCTCGGCGTCGAGGGCGATGTTGAGATACGGCCCCAGCACTTCGGAGCGCTGCTCCGGCTGCTCGGTGGCCACACCCGGCAGCAATACCGCCAGACGACGCGGGGTGGACAGCGGCTTGGCATCGCCGCGGGTGATGGCAACGCCGCGCTTTTCCAGACCGCTCAGCACGCCATCGAAGAACGCCCGCGCCAGACCCGGCAGCGCCTTGACCGGCAGCTCTTCGGTGCCCAGTTCGATCAGCAGGGGGTGCATCTGAGTCATTGCGTAGGACCTTGGTTTTCGCTTGGTTCGTCAACCGACGAAGGTGGCTTGATGATGTCCTTCTCCCGCTTGCGGGAGAAGGTGGCGCGATGCGCCGGATAGGGTTGCGCGGCGGCGACGGCATGCGGCCCCCATCCGCCCTGCAGGCACCTTCCCCCGCCAGCGGGAGAAGGCAACAGCATCAGCGTTTGACCCCGGGAAATCCCAACCTCTCGCGCTGGGCGTAGTACGCCTGCGCCACGCCCTGGGCCAGCGCGCGCACGCGCAGGATGTAGCGCTGGCGCTCGGTCACGCTGATCGCGCGGCGCGCATCCAGCAGGTTGAAGGCGTGGCTGGCCTTGGTGACCTGCTCGTACGCCGGCAGCGGCAGGCCGACCTCGACCAGGTGCCTGGCTTCGGCTTCGCAGGCATCGAAGCGATGGAACAGCTCGGCCACATTGGCATGTTCGAAGTTGTAGGTGCTCTGCTCCACCTCGTTCTGGTGGTACACATCGCCGTAGGTCACTGCGGCGCCGTCCGGGCCGTAGGTCCACACCAGCTCGTAGACGTTGTCGCAGCTCTGCAGATACATGCACAGCCGTTCCAGCCCGTAGGTGATCTCGCCCAGCACCGGCTTGCACTCCAGCCCGCCGGCCTGCTGGAAGTAGGTGAACTGGGTGACTTCCATGCCGTTGAGCCAGACCTCCCAGCCCAGGCCCCAGGCGCCGAGCGTGGGCGATTCCCAGTTGTCTTCGACAAAGCGCAGGTCGTGCACCAACGGGTCGATGCCCAGCGCCTTGAGCGAGCCCAGGTACAGGTCCTGGATGTTGTCCGGGTTGGGCTTCATCGCCACCTGGTACTGGTAATAACGCTGCAGGCGGTTGGGATTTTCGCCGTAGCGGCCGTCGGTGGGGCGGCGCGAGGGCTGCACATAGGCGGCATTCCACGGCTCCGGCCCCAGCGCGCGCAGGAAGGTGGCCGGGTGGAACGTGCCCGCGCCCACTTCCAGGTCCAGCGGCTGGATCAGCACGCAGCCTTGCTCGGCCCAGTACTGGTTGAGGGTCTGGATCAGGCCCTGGAAAGTGATTGGGACGCGCCGGGAATCGGACATGCAGCAAGGGCCGTACGGGAGGGGTGCGCTAGTATACCGGCCGACCCGCGGCGCTTTGCCGCGCAGCACCGCTGCTGGGGAAGAACACGCATGGAACAGCGGCGCACCGCCGATCCGGACAACGCCGTGGCACTGCTGCCGCGCGGTCGGCTGATGTTCGACCCGGTGGCCGCGGCCCTGCTGGCCGACGGCATGGTGGTACCGCACGAACACGAGCGCGTGCAGTTCTCCGCTGGCGGCGCGCGCACCGCCAGCGATGTGCATCCGCTGGTGCTGCTGGCCAATCTGAAACTGCATGCCGCCCAGCCGCCGGCCGGCGAGCTGGGCCTGGAACGGCTGACCGAATGGCTGGCCACCCGCACCGGGCTGCGCTATCTGCGCATCGACCCCACCCGCATCGATGTGGCCGCGGTCACCGGCGTGGTCTCGCATGCGTATGCGCGACGCCATCGCATCCTGCCGCTGGCGCTGGATGCCGAGCGCGTGCTGATCGCCACCAGCGAGCCGCTGGCGCTGGAGTGGCTGGCCGACGTGCAACACCTGAGCCGGCGCCGTATCGAGCTGGCGCTGATCAACCCGCTGGACCTGCATCGCTACACGATGGAGTTCTTCGGCGTGACCCAATCGGTGCGCGGCGCGCGCAGCGATGCGCGCAGCACCGAACCCAATGCCGGCCTGCCCAGCTTCGAACAGCTGGTGGAACTGGGCCGTGCCGGCGACGTCAATGCCGACGACCACCACATCGTGCATATCGTCGACTGGCTGCTGCAGTACGCCTACGAACAGCGGGCCAGCGACATCCATCTGGAACCGCGGCGCGAGGCCGGGCGCATGCGCTTCCGCATCGACGGGGTGCTGCACAAGGTGCTGGAAGTGCCGCCGTCGGTGATGACCGCAGTGGTCAGCCGCATCAAGGTGCTCGGGCGCATGGACCTGGCCGAACGCCGCCGCCCGCAGGATGGCCGCATCAAGACCCGCTCGCCGGGTGGGCGCGAGGTGGAAATGCGCCTGTCCACGATGCCCACCGCCTTCGGCGAGAAGTGCGTGATGCGCATCTTCGACCCGGATTCGGCGTTCAAGAGCATCGAACAGCTGGGTTTCAGCCCCGAAGAAGCCACCGGCTGGAGCGCGCTGGTCGAGCGCCCGCACGGCATCGTGCTGGTCACCGGCCCCACCGGCTCGGGTAAGACCACCACGCTGTATTCCACGCTCAAGCGCCTGGCCACGCCGGATGTGAACGTGTGCAGCGTGGAAGACCCGATCGAGATGATCGCTCCGGAATTCAACCAGATGCAGGTGCAGCAGAACATCGACCTGGATTTCGCCAGCGGCGTGCGCACGCTGCTGCGCCAGGACCCGGACATCATCATGATCGGCGAAATCCGCGACCTGGAAACCGCGCAGATGGCGGTGCAGGCTTCGCTCACCGGGCATCTGGTGCTGTCCACGCTGCACACCAACGATGCCGCCTCGGCGATCACCCGCCTGCTCGACCTGGGCGTGCCGCATTACCTGGTGGCCTCCACCCTCAACGGCGTGCTGGCGCAGCGGCTGGTGCGCACGCTGTGCGTGCATTGCAAGCGCCCGCACACGCTCAGCGATGCCGACTGGGCGGCCATCCGCGAGCCAGGCGAGGCGCTGCCGGAACCGCTCAACGTGCACGCCCCGGTCGGTTGCCTGGAATGCCGCCGCACCGGTTACCTGGGCCGGGTGGGCCTGTACGAACTGCTGCCGGTCACCCCGCGCCTGCGCACCCTCATCCGCCCCGACACCGAACTTGCCGGCTTCAGCCAGGCTGCCCGCGGCGAAGGCCTCCGCACGCTGCGCCGCACCGGCCTGGAGAAGGTCGCCGCGGGGTTGACCACCATCGAAGAAGTGCTGTCGGTGTTGCCGCCGCGCGAGTAGCCCAGAGCAGCTGACACAACGCAGCGCGCGTCCGGCTTGGGGAGCGCAGCGGCTGTATTCGCCGCATCCGCTTGAAGGCAAACAGAAGCCTGCGCAAAGAGGTCGAGTACGCTGCGCCCTCACCGCTCGCGGGACACAGCGTGAGCTCGCCGCTGGGGCTCGATGGCGGCATGCATGCCGCCAACGGCCCAGCAAGCGGCAAGGACACCGCACCGGATCGCCGGTCGGCGGTTTTATAAAAGCAGCTCATGGTGCGAAGGAGGTGCGGCTTAGCGCTCGGGCGCTGCAAGCTGGTCGCGTCCAACTCATATAGCCAGCGAACATCGCCTGTGGCCTGCACTGACACACCGACCATCTCGATTGGTCCTTGTCCGCTCGCCATCGCAGGACCCTTGGCGGCATGGATGCCGCCAAGGAGCTGACAGGGACGTACTTGCAGCGTGTCCTGCGATGGTGGGCGGGCAAGGGCCCTGCAACAAAGCCCCAGATCAGCCGTTCTGCAATAGACAGGACTTGAAGACTTTTTGTTTGCCGCGCTAAGGGCGGCTGCCAAAACGACGGCAGCTCGCTAAGTGCTGTCAGCCGAGCCAAGTCCAACGCCAGCAAAGCGCAGCACCCGACACCCCTAGATGCCCAGACCCACGGCTCGGCAGCCAAAGCCACACGCGGGCAACTGGTCACTCCAGCCCTGCCTGCTCCCGTTCAAGCAGGCAGCGGCATTCTCAGACCGCAACGCAACCCACGCGCGGGCAGTCCAGTCGCGTGGATCGCTGCCGATATCCATGGCGTGCCACCGCCGTGGTTACCCCGTCAATCCCGCTTGGAGGGAATCAGGACATGTCATTCGGCAATGACCCGCAGCGCGCGTCCTGGAGTGCCGCTTGAAAAAAACGCGTCGCTGCCGCCTACAATCGGGTGCATCTGTTGTGTCCGGATCTTCGCGCATGTCCGTTTTGCCGTTCCTGATCATCGAAACCGGGCAGCCCGTGCCGGAGATGAAGCGATACGGCCGTTTTCCGCACTGGATCCGCGTGGCGGCCGGGCTGGCCGAGCAGGAAACGGTGGCCATCGACGTCGCCAATGGCGACGCGCTGCCCGACCCGGCCGACTTTGCCGGCATCATCGTCAGCGGTTCGGCTGCCTTCGTCACCGACCGTGCCGACTGGAGCGAACGCAGTGCCGAATGGCTGCGCCATGCCGCCCATCAAGGCATGCCGCTGCTGGGCATCTGCTACGGGCACCAGTTGCTGGCGCACGCGCTGGGCGGCGAGGTCGACTACAACCCGGCCGGGCGCGAATCCGGCACCATCGCGCTGGAGCTGCATCCGCCGGCCGAGCAGGATCCTTTATTCGCAGGCCTTCCGCCGCAGTTCCCGGCCCATGCCACCCATCTGCAGACAGTCGTGCGTGCCCCCGACGGCGCCATCGTGCTGGCGCACTCCCGGCAGGACCGCTGCCATGCCTTCCGCTGGGGCCGGGCCACCTGGGGCGTCCAGTTCCACCCCGAATTCGCCACCCACCACATGCGCGGCTATGTGCAGGCGCGTGCCGACTGCATCGCCCGCCACGGACGTTGCGCCCGCACGGTCGCCCGCGAGGTCACCGCCGCCCCCATCGCCCGCAAGCTGTTGCGCCGCTTCGTGCATCACGCACGCCGGCTGCAGACAGTGAGCGCTCGTCCCGCCGCGCACACGTAAAAGCAGCGATAATCGCGCGACGCCGGATGGTCCGGCGCGCGTATCGATCCGGAATGGGAATGAGCGAAATTCGTAAGGTGCCGGCATCTGCCGGCGCAGAATGGCTGTTGACCGGTTTCTCGCTGTTGAAGCGGGCGCCGCTGGCGCTTGGCTCGCTGGGGGTGATCTGGAGCGTGGCCGCCTCGTTGGTGGTGTCGCTGTCGGTCCTGGTGCCGCTGTTGGGCCCGGCTCTGCAGTTCCTGCTGGTGCTGGCCGGCCCGTTGTTCATGGGCGGCCTGCTGTGGGCCATCCGCGAAGTGGACGAAGGCCGCATCGCCAAACCGTCGCATTTGCTGCATGGCCTGCAGGACGGTCGTGCGCCGCATCTGCTGGTGTCGCTGCTGCCGCAGCTGATTGCCGGCCTGCTGCTGGGTGTGCTGCTGCTGGCGATGATCGGCGCCAGTGGGCTGCAGCAGTTGTCCGAGGTGATGGTCAAGATCAACCAGATCAGCCAGTCCGGCGCGCAGCCGGATCCGGTGCAGATCGAGCAACTGGCGGCCAGCCTGCCGGCCGGGCGCATCCTGCTGTGGCTGCTGCTGACCATCGCCACCTTCGCCGCGATGACGCTGGCGCTGTTCGTGATGCCGCCGCAGGTCATGTTCGACCGCAGCACCGGCGGTCACGCGCTGCGCGAAAGCCTGCGCGCCAGCCTGCACAACCTGCCGGCGATGCTGGTGTTCTTCGTGCTGGCCTTCATCGCCATCTTTGCGATCTATTTCGCGGTGATGATCGTGGCGCTGATCGTCGGCCTGGTCGCCGGCCAGGTCGCGGCGGCGTGGCTGGCCCAGCTGCTGCTGATGGCGGTGCTGATGCCGGTGTTCGCCGGCTCGGTGTATGCGGCATGGAAGCAGATGTTTACCCACGAAGGCGCTGTCGCCCGGCCAGCTCCGCCATCGCGGCCGGATGTCTTTGTTGCTTGAGGTCGCGCAGCCGTAGGAGCGCACCTGGGCGCGGCCTGGGCGCGGCCTGGGCGTTCTCGGCGTAGGCTTCGTCGCGCCCGGGTGCGCTCCTACGTGGACGATGGCATCCGGGGCAATGCTGCGCAGCGACCTGGTGTGTGCCCGAAGACGACCGAACCGCCCACCTGCATGCGACGGCGCCGCTTCGATGCCCTGATCGGCCCGTTCGATCACTGCCGCGCGCGCCTCGGTGCAGCGACGGCACTAAGCCGGCTTTGGAGCCACAGCACGCGAGGCCATGATGCCCAGCTCGTAGAGCAGGCACATGGGGATGGCCAGCATCAGCTGCGACACCACGTCTGGCGGGGTCAGCACGGCGGCCAGGATGAAGATGCCGACGATGGCGTAGCCGCGGCCTTCGCTGAGCTGTTTCGGCGTGACCCAGCCCAGCAGCACCAAGATCACCAGCGCCACCGGCAGTTCGAAACTGGCACCGAAGGCGAAGAAGATCGCCAGTACGAAATCCAGATAGGAATTGGCGTCCGGGGTAATGGCGATCACGTCCGGCTTGAACGTGGTCAGGAAGTGGAACACCGCCGGCAACACCAGGAAATAGGCGAACGCGCAGCCGATATAGAACAGTGCCACCGCAGACGCCAGCAGCGGAAATGCCAGTTTCTTTTCGCGCTGGTACAACCCCGGCGCCACGAAGGCCCAGGCCTGATACAGCAGCCACGGCACGCTGAAGAACACCGCCACGAAGAAGGTCAGCTTGAGCGGGGCGAAGAACGCGCCGGCCGGGTTCATCGCGATCATCGTCTGCCCCAGCGGCAGCTGCGAGATCAGCGGTGCGGCCAGCCACGAATAGATCGCCCGCGAAAACGGCAGCAGGGCCAGCAACACCACGCCCAGCCCGATCAGCGCGCGGACCAGGCGGGCGCGTAATTCGACCAGATGCTCGATCAGACTGCTTTCGGCCTGTGCGTCGTCGAACAGGCTCACGGCTGTTTCTCCTGGATCCTGGCGGGCGCGCTCGGCATCGACGCGTCCGGTGTGCCCGCATCGACTGGCGCGACGGCGACCGGCTCAGGCGCGCTGGCCAGATGCGCGGCGTGCGGCGCTGGCACTCTCGTGTCGTGGGGAGCCGGAACCAGGGTGTGATGCGGCGCTGGCGCAATGGGTTGAGCTTGCGCAATGACCGGCGCGGTGTGTGCAGCTCCAGCCGTATCGGTTGCGCCTGCTGCCGTATCGACATCGGGGCCGGCAGACAAATCCGCATGCGCCAGTTCCAGCGGCGTTGCCACCGGCGTGGCGCTGGCGCGGATGTCGATATCGCGGCTGACGTCGTCGTGCAGCGCGCGGGCACCCTGCTCGACTTGCTGTTGCTTGTTGCGCAGCTGGTCTTCGGCCTCGCGCAGCGAGGCTTGCACGTCCTGCAGGCTGCGCTTGAGCTCTTCGGCCTCGAGTTCGCGTTCGAGTTCCTGCTTGACCGAGTCCCACTGCATGCGCGCACGGCGCACCCACAATCCGGCAAATCGGGCCGCCTTGGGCAAACGCTCGGGGCCGAGCACCACCAGGGCGACGACCGCAATGAGCGTCAGTTCGCCAACACCTATGTCAAACACCGACGCCGCTCCGGATCAGCGCGCGTCGCGGTCGCGTTCGGCCTGCGCCTCACGCGCCTGCTCGGCAGTGCGGGCGTCGTCGCCGAGCTTGCCGGCCGGCTTGTCGTCGTCGTGCATGCCTTTCTTGAATTCCTTGACCGCGCTGCCGAGATCCTTGGCACCGCTGGTGAGCCGCTTGGTACCGAACACCAGCAACACGATCACCAGCACGATCAGCCAGTGCCAAATGCTGAAACCGCCCATGATCTGCTCGCTTGCTGAAAAGAAGGAAGACGCAGGATACCCCAGCGCACCGCGCAGGGGGATGACAGTGCGTTAGCGGTTGCCGTCTAGTGATTCGGTGCGGATTTCGCCTTCCGATACCGGCTGGAAACCTTGCTGGGCCGGCGGCGTGGCGCTGGGCTGCATCGGCACGGTGCTGGCTTCGCTGGCCGGCGGCGGCACAGTGGCCGGTTGCCGTGCCTGCGCCGGCGGCGGGGTTTGCGGACGCGGTGCCGGCGGCGCGTCATCGGCGGCGGCATCGGTGCCGCGATTGGCGCGCGCGGTGTAGGTGGCCTCTTCCAGCCGGTCGCGGAAGGCGATCACATCGGTGGACGGGCGTTCGCTGGTGCGGCCTTCGAAAATCATGCGCGGGGTCGCGCCACCGCCATAGGCATTGAGATCGGCGGCATCGTCGATCTGCAGGACCGCACCGTCCAGCGCGACCCCGGCGAACAGGCCACGGGCACGCGACCAGGACCAGATTTCGGCCTTGAGCTGACCATCGGTGGCTGCAGCGGCATTGCGCCCGACCGGGCCTGCGGCCACGCCGGCGTCGGCGCCAAGGGTGAACTTGCCGTTGACGATGTTGTCCAGGCTGCGGTCGTTGCGGAACACCAGCACCACGTCGGACGACTGCACGCCGGCCTGGAAGCCGATGCTGCCGCCGGTGAGCTTGACGAACACCGGTTGCGACCAGCTGCCATCGGCATTCTTCATCGACATCAGTCCATGGCCGCGCCGGCCGCCGATCACCAGGCCGGCCTTCAGCGTGTCGGGAATGACCACGATGGCGCGCGCCTCGTCGAGCAGTTTGTCCGGAATGGCCTGCTCGGGGATCTTCATGATCTCGGTGAGCACACGCACCGCATTGCGTGCGCGCTGGTCTTCTTCCGGGCCGGCGACGGCATGGCCGGCGGCCAACGTCAGCGACAACAACAGGGCCAGGCGCGACAAACGAGGCATGACAAGCTCCAAGGAAGAATCCGTTAAAGATAGCAATGCCGCGACGTTAGTGCCGGCGCAATGAATCGGTGGTGAGCGCAACCGGCATGGAAGAGGCGGCCGATCGCAGCGATCGTCGCGCTGTTGTCGGCAGCGGTGCCCGGCTCTGCCAGAATGGTGCGCATGAACACGACACCCGATACCGCCCTGCTGGTCGTCAACCTCGGCACCCCCGAATCGCCGACCGCCCCGGCCGTGCGCCGCTACCTGGCCGAGTTCCTGAGCGACCGCCGCGTGGTCGCGATTCCACCGTTGTTCTGGAAGCCGCTGCTGTACGGGGTGATCCTGCCGATCCGCGGGCCGAAGTCGGCCGAAAAATACGCCAAGGTGTGGTTGCCGGAGGGCTCGCCGCTGGCGGTCTACACGCGCCGCCTGGCCGGCGGCCTGCAAGCGGTCATGCCCGACTGGCATGTGGAATGGGCCATGCGCTACGGCGAGCCGGCGTTGCGCAAGACGCTGGACCGGCTGCGCGCACGCGGCATCAAGCGCATCGTGGTGCTGCCGCTGTATCCGCAGTATTCCACCACCACCACCGCTTCGATCCAGGACGTGGTGGATGCATGGCGCACTAGCGCGCCGGAGATTGCGGTGGAGGTGATCCAGGACTACTGCGAGGACACCGGCTGGGTGGCAGCGATCGCCGAGTCGATCCGCGCGCACTGGCAGGTGCATGGGCGCAGCGAAAAGCTGATGTTCTCCTTCCACGGCCTGCCGCAGCGCGTGGCCAATGCCGGCGACCCGTATCCGCAGCAGTGCGAACGCAGCGCGCAGGCAATCGTGGCAGCGCTGGGGCTGGGCGCGGACGAGTGGCAGATGGGCTACCAGTCGCGCTTCGGCTCCGAGCGCTGGCTGCAGCCGTACGCCGAACCCACGCTGTGGAAACTGGCTGAAGGCGGCGTGCGCAGCTTCGACCTGGTCTGCCCGGGCTTTGCCACCGACTGTCTGGAAACGCTGGAAGAAGTCGCGCTGGGCTTTGCCGAAACGCTGGCCGAGCGTGGTGCCACGCTGAGCTATATCCCCTGCCTCAACGCCAGCGATGCGCATGCGCAGGCATTGGCCGCACTGGCGCGCCGCGCGTGAGGTTGGAGCCGTTTGCGTGCGAGGTGGCCATTGGCAGCATCACCGGATTACGCAACCCGGAGCGCGGCCCGCGTCGGGTGATGGCCTTGCATGGCTGGCTGGATAACGCGGCCAGCTTCGTGCCGCTGAGCGCGCATCTGCACGCGCAGGAGTTGGATCTGGTGCTGCTGGATCTGCCCGGCCACGGCCACAGTGGATGGCTGCCGATCGGCGCCGAGTACACGCTGAGCACCACCATCCAGCAGCTGTTGCAGGTTGCCGACGCTCTGGGCTGGGAGCGCTTCACCCTGCTCGGCCACTCGCTGGGCGGCGGCGTTGCCAGCCTGCTGGCTGCCGCTGCGCCCGAGCGCGTGGAAGCCTTGATCGCCATCGAAGCGCTGGGCGCCCTGGCCGAGCCCGTGGAAAACACCGCGGCACGCCTGCGCGATGCAGTCGCGTCGGCACGCACCCTGGCAGAGCGGCCACTGCGGGTGTTTCCGTCGATGGAGATGCCGATACGCGCACGCATGATGGTCAATCAGCTCACCGAACCGGCAGCACGGCTGCTGGTCGAACGCGGCGTGCGCGTGGTGGAAGGTGGCTACAGCTGGTGCAGCGATCCGCGCCTGACCCTGCCCACGGCCGTCCGCATGACCGAAGCGCAGATCGACGTGCTGCTGGCCTCCATCGTCTGCCCCACCCAGGCGATCTTCGCCACGCCCGCACAGCCGTATTTCCCGGACGCATTGCGCGACCACCGCGTGGCGATGATGCGCGATGCACGCCTGCAGCTGCTGCCCGGCACGCACCACGTGCATATGGAAGCACCGGAAGCAGTCGCGGCGGTGATCAACGCCTTTTTGGATGGTGTGCGTCACGCGTGATGGGCAGATGCGAATCGCGCAGGTGAACTAGATCCATGGCAGATGCCGCCCGCCTCGTAGGCGCACTTGAATCCTTCGATCGGTGGCATGGGCCGTGGACCTTCATCCAGGCGGTGCGCACCGCCGACCACTTGGATGCAGGCGATCGCGTCCTGTTGGACCAGGCGTGGGCAGCGGCGTGTCACGCCGACCACTGAATGTCGGCGCGCACCCTGGACGCGGGCGCTGCGGCTGCAGAACACGCCCTGTCAACACGCTTTGCCTGGTTGTCGCTGCTGGCCTGCCGGCACCTTGCCCGGGCTGCCTCCTACGCGTGGCGCTAGCGGCCTCTTCGCTGCAGCTCTGACCACTCGCTGGCGCTGGCCGTACCGATCGCCTGGTGCTGTTGCCGCATCCGTATCACTGTCGCGAACGGGGCCTCACCGCAGCCGTGCGCGCTACGCCTGCGTCACTGCGCGTGCAGCAACCGACGCAGCTGCGCCTTGAGCTGGCGGCCATGTTCGTGGAAGTAACTGCGCTCCTCGCGCCAGGCAGGAAAACGTTGCTCCACTTCGGCCCAGAATGCGGGCGAGTGGTTGGCCTGCACCAGATGGCAGAGCTCGTGCACCAGCACGTATTCGAACGCGGAAGGGCGACCAAGCACCAGCGCCAGGTCCAACGCCATCGAGCCATCCGGTGCGAGCGAGCCCCACTGCGAGGACATCACCTTCAGCCGCAGTCGTGCCGGTGCGCGCGGCAGGCCGGGCAGATAACTCGGCAACCAGCGGCCGACATCGGCGCGCGCCTGTGCTTCGTAGAATTCCTTCAGGGTGCGACGTAGGCCGGCATCGCCCAGGCGGGTAGGCACATGGAACTGCGCCCCGTCGTCGGTGATATCGATGCGTGCATAGCGCCCTTCGTGCCAGCTCAACGGCAGCAACGCACCGCGCAACGGCAGTTGCCCGGGCACGCCACGCTCGAGGGCAGGAAACGCATCGACCTGCTGATACCGCGACAGCTGCGTGGTCAGCCAGTCCAGATGCGCATGCAGAAACCGTTCGCCGGAAATCAGGCTCGCGCGCAGCGGCAAGGTCAGCCGTGCGCCACGTTCGTCGACGCTCAGCTTGATGCGTCGCGCGCGCGGGTCGCGCACGCGCAGCACCGCGATGTCGCGGCCGTCCAGCTGCACGCGCACGCAGTCGCGTTCGACAACCTGCGAGGGCGGTGCAATCAGGCGGCGGACGGGCTTGAACATGCGCACAGGATACCGCCACGATGTGTCAGCCGGTGAGACGCGTTGATTGCCGCACTCGGTGACTGCCAGACCGTGATCGGTGTCGTCCCAGGAAGCGATTGGACACCCGATGGGGCAGTTGTAGAGCGGCTGATCTGCGGCGTTGCTCGCCTCAAATCGCGCCTCAACGACGCCACCGTTCGACGTTCCGGTTACTCGGCCTTGCTCAACTTCAGCGCGGTTTCCAGCAACAGGAACAAGCGGCGGATCTCGGCGCTCATCAACGCAAAGCGTGCGTCGAGTTCGGCGCGTGCGCCGTCGTCCTCGCTGTGTTCGAGCTGATCCAGGGCGCCGTCGAGGAACTTGAGCTTGCGGATCACCAGATCGTCGCCGAGCACGAACGACAGATTGTCGTCCAGCACCAGCGCCAGCTTGGTGACCTGCTTGCCGGCCTCCAGGTGCTTGTCGATCTCGTCGCCGCGCAGTTCCTGGTGCTGGCACTTGACCACCGCGCCGCCTTCGATCGGGTCCTTCATTTCGCACTCTTCGCCCAGGCTGAGGCCTTCGGGCAAGGGCTCGCCGGCGATCCAGCCGGTGAGGATGGCGCGCGGAGCCACTTCGGCATTGAGCGGCAGCGCCGGGAAGCTGCCGAGCGCGCCACGGATCTCGCTCATCACGTTCTCGCCGCTCTTGCGGCTGGAGCTGTTGACCGCGATGTAGCCGTGCTGCAGGTCCAGGATGGAGTCGGTGCGCGAACTCTTGACGAAGGCGCGCGGCAGCAGCTCATGGATCAGGTCGTCCTTGAGGCGCTTGCGTGCCTTGCCACCGGGGCGACGGCCTTCCTTTTCCTCGATTTCGGCCACCTTGCGCTCGAGCAGGTCGTTGACCACCGCGCCGGGCAGGATCTTGTCCTCGCCGCCGACGGTGAGCCACAGAAAATCTTCCAGGCGATGCGAGAGCACTTCCTGCTCGTCGCGGCCGAACGGAGAGATGAAACCGCGCGAGCTCATTTCCAGCGGGCCGACCGGCTTGAGCTGCACTTGCGGCAGCAATGTGTCGATCTCGGAGAGATCCAGGGTGGTGGGAAAGCGGAACAGGGTGAGGTTGCGAAAGAACATGCGTTGGACCGAATGAAGAAAAACGTGGAGGGTGGAAGACTGCCGGCAGCCGGAGAGGCAGCGTCAGTCGCTATCGTGGGTGGCGTCGCTGGCCGACAGCCACGCGCTGGGATCAGGCGCAAGACCGGCCGGCGCTGCGTCGCCGTTACGGCCCAGCGCCAGGAAATCGAACAGTGTGCGGTCGGCCAGTTGTTCGGGGCGGACGTCGCCCAAGGCGCGGGCGATCTGCTCCACGCGCCCAGGCTGCTCGCGGTCCCATTGCTGCAACATCTTGCCAACCTGCTGGCGCTGCAGGTTTTCCTGGCTGCCGCACAAATTGCACGGAATGATCGGAAACTGCCGCGCCTGCGCGTACGCCGCGATGTCGGCCTCGCGCACGTAGGCCAGCGGGCGGATCACCACATGCGCGCCGTCGTCGCTGCGCAGCTTGGGCGCCATCGCCGCCAGCCGCGCGTGGTGAAACAGGTTCATGAAGAAGGTGGCCACGATGTCGTCGCGATGGTGGCCGAGCGCGATCTTGGTCACGCCATGCGTCTGGGCATAGGCATACAGCGCGCCGCGCCGCAGCCGCGAGCACAGCGAACACATCGTCTTGCCGGCCGGAATCACCCGGCTGACCACCGAATAGGTGTCCTGCTCGACGATATCGAACGGCACACCCAGCCCGCGCAGGTAGGCCGGCAGCACATGGGCGGGAAAGTCGGGCTGTTTCTGGTCCAGATTGACCGCCACCAGGCTGAACGGCACCGGCGCCTTGCGCTGCAACCGCAGCAGCATATCCAGCAAGGTATAGCTGTCCTTGCCGCCGGACAGGCAGACCATGATCTTGTCGCCGGGCGCGATCATGCCGAAATCGGCAATCGCCTGGCCTA
This sequence comes from Xanthomonas sp. D-36-1, assembly GCF_017746155.1. Classification (NCBI taxonomy): domain Bacteria; kingdom Pseudomonadati; phylum Pseudomonadota; class Gammaproteobacteria; order Lysobacterales; family Lysobacteraceae; genus Xanthomonas; species Xanthomonas sp. D-36-1. Next base: position 663 of record NZ_JAGHWR010000064.1, on the reverse strand, counting down.
CCTGGCGCTGCAGGCGTTTGCCCAGGCGCAGCTGTTCGCGCTGCAACCGCTGACGCGGGTCGCGCGGCGCGGGGTCGGACAGGGGTTGCGGCAGCGGCAGGACAGCGGTCATAAGCCCTCCATTGTAGCTGCCGTGGCCGGTGCGATGAGGGGGGGTGCGGTGTGACGGCGCGGCCCCTCCCCCATCCGCCCTTCGGGCACCTTCCCCCGTGAACGGGAGAAGAGAGCAAGCCCTGTTGACGGGAAGCGCGCGCGCCTATTCCACGCAGTTCCCTCTCCCGCACGCTGGGAAGGTGTCCGAAGGGCGGGAGAAGGCAGCACGCCAGGCGCATCACCGGCATCCCGCCATCCGGCGACCACAGACCAGTTCGTATCTCGCAGCGCAGCAAGCCTTTCCGCGCCGGGCTGGGTAAAGTCGCAAAGACAGTGTTCCCTCGGATAGGCATGGCATCTCCAGCTTCGCTCCATGGCGTGACTTTTTTCGGCCGCAATTGTGGTAGCGCTAACATTTCCCGTCGCGCGCGTGCGGTACAGCGCGCAAGCATGCCGCCTGTGCTGGTTGCGCGCGCGCCGCAGTGCGTGGCTGCAGGCGCTCGGTGGCGACGCCTTCCACTGTTCCCCTCCCCTTGACGCAGGAGCTTCACCCCATGAGCAACACCGTGT
>NZ_JAGHWR010000063.1:0-31540 GCF_017746155.1 Xanthomonas sp. D-36-1 | reverse complement strand
GTTGATCAGACCTTCCCTAGTGGTTCCTGGCCGGTGCCGATTGAACGGCGCGCGCACGCCACCTAAGCTGCACTCGTCCAAATTGCTGCATCGTCAGCCGGAACCGCGCATTGAACACCTCTGATCAGCGGGCAGCGCAACTCCTGCAGCAAGGTCACCTGCAACAGGCGATTGCTGCGTATCAAACTATTGTGCGGGAGCGTCCACACGCCGCCGATGCCTGGTACAACCTGGGGTACCTGTTCCGCCGCACCGGCGACATCCCTGCGGCATTGCAGGCGTATGCACAGGCGCTGGCATGCGGAGCGGCAGCGCCGGAGCAGGTCCATCTCAATCGCGCAGTACTGCTCAGCGAGCATCTCGGTGACGCCGCCGCGGCGTTGCAGGAACTCGAACTGGCGCTACATTGCCGGCCAGCCTATCCCCCCGCGTTGCTTAATTTGGGCAATCTGCACGAGGAGCTGGGCGCGCGCGGTCATGCCATCGCCGCCTATTCTCAGCTTCTTGCCGTTGCCCCGGCCGATCCAGCGACGCAGGCACTGCAATTGCAGGCTGCTGCAAGGATGCTGCATCTGGACCCACCCATCGCTGTCGACGACCTGCGCATGATTGGCCTGACGCAGGCCGTCTCTGTGCAAGGACTGGATCGGCAGCTTATGGCGACCGTGCTGCATGCACTGGCCCATGCCTACGACCGTCTTGGCCAGCATCGGCATGCATTCGATACGGCTACCGCTGCCAACCGGCACGCCTATGCGCACGTAACCACATACGACCCGCAACGCACGCAGCGGCATTTCGACGCATTGATGGCCACATTCGACAGCGCGGCTGTGGAATCTGCGCGGCCGCCGCATGCAGATAGGCACGATGCAACGTCTGCGCTATTTATCTGTGGAATGTTCCGCTCCGGGTCGACGGTGATCGAGCATGCATTGTCCCGCCACTCACAGGTTGCTGCGGGTGGCGAGATGGATGCGCTCCCCCGATTGGTCGCGCAAAGGCTATCTCCGTTTCCGCAAACCGTACGCACGCTCTCGCCACAGATGATCGCGCAGCTCGCCGTGAGCTATCGGCGGCACATCGACGCAGTTATTCCGGACCAGGCGCAGCTGCGCTACATCACCGACAAGCGCCCGGACAATTTCCAGCTGATCGGCTTGATCAAACGCCTGTTCCCATCGGCAAGGATCGTGCATACGCGCCGGCATCCATTGGACAATGGGCTATCGATCTTCATGCAACAGCTCAATCCGCACGGGTTCGGATACGCGGGCAAACTGGAAGATATCGGGCATTTTTACGGCGCGTACCACCACTTGATGAACCATTGGATGTCGCTGTACCCGGACAGCATCCATACCTTCGACTACGATGCCTTCGTGGCCGCGCCCGAGCGGACCTTGCGCGCCTTGCTGGATTTCCTGCAACTGCCCTGGGAGCCTGCGTGCCTGGACTTCCACCTGGCGGAACGTGCGGTGCGGACCGCAAGCTACTGGCAAGTCCGCCGCCCCCTGCACGCCGAGGCCTCGGGACGCTGGAGATCGTATGCGACGCAACTTGCTCCGCTACGCATTGCTCTTGGCAAGGCCGGCATCCCGCTCCCGGACTGATCTACCCGCAAGCAAGCGCTCATCCGTGCCGGTGCGCTGCGATGGCGGCCTCCATGGCATTGACCATTGCCCGCTCCTGCTGACTGAGCAACGGATTCCAGACGTCGAAAATCAGTACCACCCGGACCTGCACACTGTCGTTACGCGCCTCGTGTTCGATCGAATCGTCGAACACAAGCACTTTTCCGGCTTCCCAGCGGCGCCAGTCGTACCCTACCCGAAAGCTGCAGTGCTCCGGCACGATCAGCGGCAGATGCGCCACCAGCCGGGCGTTGGTTTCGCCGTGATGCGGAGGAATGGTGGTGTGCGGCGCCAGCACGGAGAACATCGCATTCGGACAGACGCCATCGATCTGCGCCGCATCGACCAGCGATAATGCGGCTGCCGTCGCCGGGCATCGTTGCAGATGCGCTTCCACTGGCTGGCCGTGTGCCCAGAGCGGATAGGAACTCCATGCCGGCGAATGGTTGAGGTCTTTCCATTGATTGACCGGCTGGTCGGGCGCGTAGGCGATGTAAGGAGCAAATCCACGCGTGTCCTCATCCATCACGGCGCGCAGTTCGTGCGTGATCGCATCGGTATGACGCTGCAGCTCGTCGATCCACGGGAATGCGGCTTCCGCATGGAATGGCAACGCCGGCAAGCGCGGAATATGCAGGCGATTGGACTGGGAATGAAATGGCCTGGTGCGCCCGCACGCGATCGCCGCAGCTTCGTCCCAGCGGCCGTGCAGTGCCGCGTCCATGGACATGCGCGGAATTTCCAGTGCGGCCCGCAACCGGGCTTCCAATTCCAGCGTGTCCTGCTCGACCGCCTGTTGCGCGTGCAGCAGCTTGCGGCGCAGCGCCGCCGGCCATTGCGGCTCCGGCGGCGCGACGGCGAGCGCATCGCGATAGACCCCGGCTGCCGCGTGCGGCCGCCCGCGCGCCTCCAGGAATGCGGCTTTGGCCAGTAAGCCGGGGAGAAAATACGCATCCAGCGCCAGCGCTGCGGTGATGGCTTGCCATTGGCCATCGATATCGCCTTGCGCCTGCTTCACCACGGCAATGGTCAGTACGATCATCGGGTCGCCTGGATTGCCTGATCGCGCTGCCGTCAGATGCTCCAACGCTGCGACCGCATCGCCCCGCTGATAGGCATGGACGCCCAGGCTGTACAAGGCGTGCGGATGCGCGGGGGCCAACTGGTGCACCTGCGCCCACAGCTGTTCGGCTTGCTGCCATTGCCCGGCCGACGCAGCCGCACTGGCCTGCGCGGTCAGCGCGGCGATCTGCTCGTTGACCTGCTCGACCTGTACTGCCATGCCACGTCGCCCGTCAGCCATTCCCGTCCGGATCATACGGCCTGGATGGCCCGCGACAGCAAGCCCACGGTGCACCGATGGACGGCATCGCGCCGCGGCCAGTGGCGAAGGCGCATCGCTACCGGGTCGGAATGCTCGCCCGTGCGCCAATGGCGATCAGTGGGAATGCACGCCATGCGTGTGCCCATGCGCATGAGCGTGCCCATGATGCGCGTCATGGCCCGTGCCTGCCGCCGGTTTGGGCGTGCCGCAAGGTTCAGTGCCGCAGTCGTCGCTCTCCACCTGCAAGGTGACGTGCGCGATATCGAAGCGCTCATGCAGCAGGGCGCCGAGCGCGTCACGCAGACGGTCGCGGTCGGTGGCCTCGTTGACCACGATGTGCGCGGTGAGCGCCGGCGTGCTGGAGGCCAGCGCCCAGACATGCAGGTCGTGCACGTCTTCGACGCCAGCGTGGCCGGTCAGCGCCTGCTGCACCTGCGCCAGGTCGATCCCCTTGGGCACGCCTTCGAGCAACACGTTGATCGCCTCGCGCAGCAGCACCCAGGTGCGCGGCAAGACCCACAGGCCGATCAGCACGGCCAGCACCGGGTCGATCCACTGCCAGCCGGTCCAGCGGATCAGCAGGGCACCGATGATTACTGCCACCGAGCCGAGCATGTCGCTCCAGACTTCCAGATAGGCGCCCTTGACGTTGAGACTTTCGCCGCTGCCGGCATGCAGCAGCTTCATCGCGACCAGATTGATCACCAAGCCGAAGCCGGCGATCAGCAGCATGCCGCTGTACGCAATGTCCTGCGGGGCACGAAAGCGTTGCGCGGCCTCCCACAGGATGTAGCCGCCCACTGCGAACAGCAGCGCGCCATTGGCCAATGCGCCCAGCGCCTCGAGCCGCACATAGCCATAGGTGCGACGCACGTCGGCCGGACGACGACTCAGGCGCACCGCGACCAGCGCGATCATCAGGCCGACGGTGTCGGTGGCCATATGCGCAGCGTCGGACAGCAGCGCCAGGCTGTTGGTCACGAATGCGCCGATGATCTCTGCCAGCAGAAAGGTGGCGGTCAGCCCCAGTGCCCACCACAAGGGGGCTTCGTGACGGATTTCGCTGGGTGCGTGGTTGTGGTCGTGTCCCATGGATGTCGTGGCCTGCTGCAATGCGCGCACCTTAGGCGCACGCGATGGCGGAGACTATTACACCTGTGCGTAATGACATCACATCACGCAAACCGTGCGGCGGGCTGCAAAGCGCAGTGGTTGCGCCAATGCGGGGCGCGAGAACTGCAGTCACGCTCTGGAAGCATGTCTGGTCCGCACCGCCCTTCCAACAATCCGCGGCGCGAGCCAGGTGGCTCGTCAGACCTTGGCGAACAGCTTGACCACGCTGGAAAAATCCAGCGCCCCGTTGCCTGCCTGGCTGTTGATTGCATACAGGTTGCGCGCCAGCTCACCGAGCGGAATCGACACGCCGGCCTGCACCGCCGACTCGGCAACCAAACCCAGATCCTTGAGCATCAGATCGTTGCCGAAGCCGCCGCTATACCCACGCGAAGCCGGCGCATTGGGCAGCACGCCGGGCCACGGGTTGCACACCTCGGTAGCCCAGCTGCGCCCGGTGCTGACCGCCATCATCTGCGATAGCACCGCAGGGTCCAGGCCTTGCGCGACGCCAAGCGCCAGCGCTTCGCCGGTGGCCGCCATGATCACGCCCAAGGCCATGTTGTTGCACAGCTTGGCGACCTGCCCTGCCCCATTGTCGCCGACATGGAAGATGTTCTTGCCCATGGCCTGCAGCACCGGGCGGGCGCGCTCCAGCGCATCGGCAGCGCCGCCGACGATGAAGGTCAGCGTGCCGGCTGCAGCACCGGCCGTGCCACCGGAGACCGGGGCGTCCAGCATCGTCAGGCCACGCGCCTTGGCCGCGTCGGCCACCTTGCGTGCGGATAACGGTGCGATGGTGCTGCAGTCGATGACCAGGGCACCATCCGCGATCTGCGCCAGGATGCCGGATTCGCCCAGGTACAGACCTTCGACGTGGCGGCTCGCGGGCAGCATCGAGATCACGACCTCGGCACCGACCAGCGTGTCCTGCGCGGAGCTGGCAGCATGCGCGCCAGCCGCTGAGGCAGCATCCAGGGCAGCCGGTGCGAGATCGAACACCCGCAGCTGATGCCCGGCCTTGATCAGATTGGCAGCCATTGGCCCGCCCATATTGCCCAGGCCGATAAACGCGATCTTGCTCATGGTGTCGGTTTCCAAAGTAGGGCCATCTTCAATAAATAGCCGGGGTCATCCCGGATTGCTGGTGCGCACGCAGCCACCGCCAGTCTTCAGCTGCGACGACACAGGTGCTACATGGCAACTGCGATGCAATCGGGCGTGAGCCGAATGTCCCTCGCAAAGTTGCCAGCCACTCAACGCACACCGAGCTGGCCTGCCGCCAGATCGGCAAGCGGGTGGTCCGCGGCCGACCAGGGCGCGACAAAGAAGTCTGCGGCCCACTGCGCATCGGCTTCTTCCAGCGATCCAGGCTGCCAACACGGTTGACGATCCTTATCGATCAACAGCGCGCGGATGCCTTCTGCAAAATCGCCGTGCGCCGCCACATGCAATGCGACCACGTATTCGGTCCGAAAGGTATCGGCCAGCGTCGTGGTGCCCGGATGGCGATACAGCTCCCAGGCCAGGCGTGCCGAGCCCGGAGCACCCGCGGCCAAGGTGGCACGTGCAGCCTGCAGCCAGCTGTCTTCGCTTTGCAGCGCCATGATTGCAGCGACGATGTGCTCCAGTGACTCGCCGGATACCAGGCGTTCGATCAACTGTGCGTGGAGTTGCAGCGGGCCCGGCTCGGTGGGTTGCGCGATGCCATGCAGGAATGCGCCGAGCTGAGTACGGTCGTTGTCGGCATTGCCTGTCCATGCGTGCGCGCTTAGCGCATCCAGCACTGCTGAGTACTGCGCATGCTCCAGGCGCACATCTGCCAGCCCCGCGTAAATGGCATCGCTGGCATCCAGCGGCGCGCCAGTCAGCGCCAGAAACAGGCCGGCCCCCTGGGGCACGCGGCGCAACAGCCAGCTGCCACCCACATCGGGAAACAGCCCCACGCTGATCTCCGGCATGGCAAGGCGCGAGCGTTCGGTGACCACGCGATGGCTGGCGCCGGACATCAAACCGATGCCACCGCCCATCACGATGCCGTGGCCCCAGCACAGCAGCGGCTTGGGATAGGTATGGATGCGGTAGTCGAGCCGGTATTCCTCCTCGAAGAATGCGGCCGCATGCGCGTTGGCCTGCGGCGCTGCGCATCGCGCTGCAGTGTCGGGCACTGCAGCGCGATGCGCACGCATGCTCTGGTACAGGCCATGCAGATCGCCACCAGCACAGAACGCTTTGTCGCCGGCGCCACGCAACACCACGCAGGCGATCTGGGCATCCTCAGCCCACACACGCAACTGCACATCCAGCAGCCGCGTCATCTGTAACGACAGGCCATTGAGCGTCTTGGGCGAATTCAAGGTAGCGATGCCGATCCGGTGCCCATCGGCGCATGCACGCTGCTCGAACAGCACCGGTGCCTCGTCGGTTGCGCTGACCTGCGCCATCAGCGGTTGCTCCACTGCGGCGCGCGCTTGTCCAGAAATGCAGCCACGCCTTCGGCCTGATCGGCATGCTCGAACAGATCCACGAAGGCTTCGCGCTCGGCAATCAATGCCGCTGCGTGGGTGCCATGGCGCGTGGACTGCACCAGCTGCTTGCATGCCGCCACACTGACCGGGCTCTGTTTACCGGCACGCTGCGCCCAGGCAACCGCCAGCGCGCGCGACTCGCCCTTGCCCACCACCTCTTCCACCAAACCGATGCGCTGCGCGGTAGCGGCATCGATACGCTCGCCCAACAGGATCATGCGCTTGGCCCAGCCCTCGCCGACCAGGCGCGGCAGATTCTGGGTGCCGCCGGCACACGGCAGCAGGCCAACGCTGGCTTCAGGCAACGCGAGCTGTGCGTGCTGCTCGGCAATGCGCAGATCGCACGCCAATGCGCATTCCAGCCCGCCCCCCATCGCATAGCCGTTGATTGCGGCAATCGACACGCCACGAAATGCGCTCAAGGCTTCGAACGCTTCGCCGAACCGGCGCGCAGCCTCACGTGCATTGGCCTTGTCGCCATCGGCGAACTGCTTGAGGTCGGCACCGGCGCTGAAGAACTTCTCGCCTTCGCCGGTGATCACCAGCGCGTAGATGCTGCGATCTGCATCCAGCGCGCGCACCAGCTCGCGCAGGGCCGCCAGGCTGTGCACGGTCCAGGTGTTGGCCGGCGGATTGCTCAAGGTCACGATGGCGACGTGCCCACCGCGCTCGACCTGCAGACCGGTGTGGAGACGGCCTTCCCAATCGCTCATCGCAATTCCTCCTCGCCATTGAGCAGGTGACGCGCCACGATCATGCGCATCACCTCGTTGGTGCCTTCCAGAATGCGGTGCACGCGGCTGTCGCGCAGCAAGCGCTCGATCGGGTATTCGCGGATATAGCCGTAGCCGCCATGGATCTGCAAGGCATCGTCGCAGATGGCAAAACCGGCATCGGTGGCGAAGCGCTTGGCCATCGCACACCAGACGGTGGCATCGTGGCTACCGGCATCGAGCTTGCGCGCGGCGGTGTGCACCATCTGCCGCGCGGCCACCAGCTGCGTGGCCATGTCGGCCAACTTGAACTGCAGCGCCTGGAAATCGGCCAGTTTCTTGCCGAACTGGCGACGCTCGCCCATGTAGCGACGCGCAGCATCCAGCGCGCCTTGCGCGGCGCCCAACGAACACGCGGCGATATTGATGCGGCCACCATCCAGCGCCTTCATCGCCATCTTGAAGCCTTCGCCTTCCTTGCCCAGCAGGTTCTCGGCCGGAATACGCACGTTTTCGAAGCTCACACCGCGCGTAGGCTGGCTGTTCCAGCCCATCTTCTCTTCCTTGCGACCGTAGCTGATGCCAGGTGCATCGGCCGGCACCACGAAGGCGCTGATGCCACGTGCACCGTCTTCGCCGGTGCGCGCCATCACCACCAGCACGTCGGTTGCGCCGGCGCCGGAGATGAAGGCCTTGCTGCCGTTGAGCACATAGCTGTCGCCGTCGCGCTGCGCGCGCGATTTCAGCGATGCCGCATCCGAGCCACTGCCCGGTTCGGTCAGACAGTACGAGCCCAGCCTGGCGCCGCTGGTCATCGCCTCCCCCCACTGCGCGCGTACCGCGTCGGTGCCATAGCTGGCGATCAACCAGGTGGCCATATTGTGGATGCTGATGAAGGCGGAGGTGGACGGATCCACCGTGGCGAGTTCTTCGAACACCACTGCCGCATCGAGCCGACGCATGCCCAGGCCGCCAACGCCTTCATCGGTGTAAAGCCCGCAAAAGCCGAGCTCGGCGGCCTTGGCGATGGCCTCGCGCGGGAAGTGACCTTCTGCGTCCCACTGCGCTGCATGCGGGGCGAGTTGCTTGTCGGCGAAGTCGCGGGCGGCGGCGCGGAAGGCTTCCTGCTCGTCGTTCAAGTCGGCTGTGTTGGGGTGGAGCTGGATGGCTGCATTCATGGCGATCGGGTCACTTGAGGGAGATGGTGGTGTTGACGCCATGGCCCAGCGTCTGATCGTCGAACCAGCGCGCGGTCACGGTCTTGGTCTGGGTGTAGAACATCACCACCTGCTTGCCGTACGGACCCAGGTCGCCAAGCTTGGAAGCGCGCGAGCCGGTAAAGGAGAACAGCGGCACCGGCACCGGAATCGGCACGTTGATGCCGACCTGACCCACATCGATGTCTTCCTGGAAACGCCGCGCAGCCGCACCGGATTGGGTGAACAGCGCCGTACCGTTGCCGTTGGGGTTGGCGTTGACCAAGGCGATGGCCTCGTCCAGCGTGGCGGCTTCCAGGATCACCAGCACCGGCCCGAAGATCTCTTCGTCGTAGATCCGCATGCCGGGTTTGACGCCGGAAAAGATGGTCGGGCCGACAAAATTGCCCTGCTCGAAACCCGGCACCTGTGGTGCGCGACCATCCAGTTCCAAGGTGGCGCCCTGCTCCACACCGGAGGCGATCAAGCCTTCTACCCGCTCGCGCGCGGCGCAGGAAATCAGCGGACCGACCTCGGTGCCCGGGGCGTTGCCGGCACCGATTTTCAGGCTCCTGGCCTTGGCTACCAACTCCGGAATCCACGCGCGCGATTCACCAACCAATACCAGCGTGGAGGCGGCCATGCAGCGCTGCCCGGCGGCACCGAACGCGGCACCGACCATCGCATTGAGGGTCTGCTCGCGATTGGCGTCGGGCAATACCACGGCGTGATTTTTGGCGCCCATCATGCATTGCACGCGTTTGCCGGCGAGCGAGGCACGTCGATAAACGTGCGTGCCCACCTTGGTGGAACCGACAAACGACAACGCCTTGATGTCGGGGTGATCGCAAAGCGCATTGACCACTTCCTCGCCGCCATGCACGACGTTGAGCACGCCCTTGGGAATGCCGGCTTCCAGGGCAAGTTCGACCAAGCGCATGGTCACCATCGGGTCCTGCTCGGAGGGTTTGAGCACGAAGGTGTTGCCGGTGGCGATCGCCATCGGGAACATCCACAGCGGAATCATCGCCGGGAAGTTGAACGGGGTGATGCCCGCGCACACGCCCAGCGGCTGCAGCAGGCTATAGGTGTCCACGCCATTGGCGACGTTGTTGGCCAGCTCACCGAGTTGCAGATTGCCGATCGCCGCGGCGTGCTCCACCACTTCCAGACCACGGAACACATCGCCTTCGGCATCGGCCAGGGTCTTGCCCTGCTCGGCGCTGAGCAGCGCGGCCAGTTCAGGCATGTTTTCCCGGATCAGCTGCTGGTATTTGAGAAAAATACGCGCCCGGGCGCCCACCGGCGTCTTGCGCCAGGTCGCGAAGGCGCGGCTGGCCGCTGCCACTGCGGCATCCACTTCGGCGGTGGTGGCGAACGGCACCTGGGCCAATACCGATTGGTCGGCCGGGTTGACCACATCCTGCCACTGCGTGCTGGCGGACACTACCAACTCGCCATCGATCAACAGGGAAACGCGGGGGACGGATTCGCTCATTGCAGGGCTCGCTAGTGAAGAAGGACATCGGGCCGTTGCGGCCATCTCTTCGCATTGTTTGCATCGATACCTTCCATTCCCAGCCCGCGATTGCTTAATCGCGCTAAGCTGACGACATAATCTTGCGAATCTTGCGAATGCCTCAGTCGCACGCTCACCTCCGCCACCAGCTCGGGCTGCGCCTGCAGCGGCTGCGCCAGCGCCATGGCCTGACCCAGGCCGAACTGGCGCGCCGGCTCGAACTGTCGCCAAGCTATCTCAATCAGATCGAACGCAATCAGCGTCCGCTCACACTCGCCATCCAGCAGCGGCTCAAGACCGCGCTGGGCGACCTGGACGGCCTGCTGGACCTGGACGACCCGGCCGCGCTGGTCGAGCCGCTGGACGAATCGCTACGCAGCCTGGGCCATACGCTGTTGCCGGCCGAGCTGCGCGCGCTGACCGGCAATCTGCCGCAGGTGGCCCAGGCGCTGCTGGATCTGCACCGCGCCCATCAACATCTGCTCGAGCGCAACGCTGCGCTGGAACTGCAGATCGGGGTCGAGCACGCCGCGATGCCATCGCTCTCGCCCGGCGAGCAGGTGCGCGACTACTTCAACCGCGCGCACAACTATCTGCCCGAACTGGACGAGCGCGCCGAAGCGCTTTACGCCGAACTTGGGTTGACCCCGGAAAATCTTCCGCTGCGGCTGCGCCAACGGCTGGCCGAGCGTCACGGCCTGCTGGTGCAGGACGCCCCCGAGCTGCATCGCGACAAGCGCAGCTTGGATGGGCAGGCGCGCGTGCTGTGGCTGCCGGCGCACCTGCGGCCGGGCCAGCAGGCGTTCCAGATGGCGGCGCAGCTTGCATTGCTGGAATGCGCGCCGCTGCTGGACGCGCGCATTGCCGATGCCGGTTTCGAGGACGCCGAGCGCATCGCGCTCTCGCGGATTGGCCTGTCGAACTATTTCGCCGGCGCGCTGGTGATGCCGTACAGCGCGTTCCTGCACAGCGCACAGACCTCGCGCTACGACATCGAATGGTTGGCCGACCGCTTCGACGTGGGCTTCGAAGCGGTGTGTCACCGGCTCAGCACCTTGCAGCGACGCGGGGCAGCCGGTTTGCCGATCTTCTTCATGCGGGTGGACCGCGCCGGCAATGTGTCCAAGCGTTACTCGGCCACCGATTTCCATTTCTCGCATGTCGGCGGCGCCTGCCCGCTGTGGATCGTGTACGAGGCGTTCAACCAGCCCGACCGCATCCTCACCCAGATCGCGCGCATGCCCGACGGCCGCCGTTATTTCTGGCTGGCCCGCCAGGTCAGCAGCGGCCCGCCCGGCTATGGTCGCCCGCGCAAGACGTTTGCCCTGGCCATGGGCTGCGACCTGCGCCACGCCGATCAACTGGTGTATGCGCGCGGTTGGGATCTGAACGCGGTGGACGATGCGGTACCGATCGGCCCCGGCTGCCTGACATGCGAACGCAGCGACTGCGTGCAGCGCGCATTCCCTGCGCTGCCACGCCTGCCCGCGCGCGCGCGTTAGCGGCTTGGTGGGAATGGAATCTGGTCGTCGGGAGTGGCCGTGCGCTGGCCCGCGATCGCAACGACAGACACACTGCACCTGGCCTGATTGCATCGGCCAATCTGTCGCTCCTGCCGCGCGCACAAGCGGCAACATCATGGGGAAATCCCGTCGGCCCAAGTCATCCAAGTACCAGGCAATGCCACAGCCGCTGCGCCGCATCGCCGCCCTCACTTCCAGAAGATCAAGCAGACGCGAGTGCCGCAGCGCAGCATTCCAAGCCGAGATAGCTGCCGCAAAATGCTTCATTGGAATGGAATGGCTCGCGCTTCTACCCTGAAGCGGACACATGCAAGACAGGGGGACGCCAGCGCGACGCAGCGCGCTGTCGGCGTCACGCACACGAACGACCAACACTAGATCACGCAGCACCGCACCACTGGCCACACCCGCGCGGACGCGCCAGCCCCGCTCCATGCGGCTGGCAGCACCAGCAGCTACCACCGTATTCGGTCACTTTGTCCTGGGAGGGATCAACCGATGCCTGTTCACCATACCGGCCACCCGGCCAGTCGGCGCCTGCGCCGCACGCCAGTTCGCGCCACCCTGTGCACCACCATCGCCTGCGTGCTGGCCACCGCGTTCGGCGCGCATGCGCAGGACAGCGTCCCGGCGACTCCGCCCGCAGGCGACGCGAGCCCTGCTGCTGGCAACGGGCAAACGCCGGTGACGCTGGACAACATCACCGTGATCGGCCAGCGCGCCAGCCTGAATCAGGCGGTGCAGGCCAAGCAGATGTCCGATCACGTCGTGGAAGTGATCTCCGCAGACAACATGGGTCAGATGCCCAACGTCACCGTGGCCGAGGCGCTGGTGCGGCTGCCTGGCGTCAACGGCACCCGCGACCGCGGCAACGAGAGCCTGGCCACCGTGCGCGGCCTGGGCCCGCGCATGACCATGGGTACCGTCAACGGGCGCGAAATCGCCTCCTCCGAGCCCAACCGCGCCGTGCGCTGGGAAGTATTCCCGACCGAGATCGTCTCCACCGTCAAGGTCTACAAGACCCAGTCGGCGGATCTGGTCGCCGGCGGTCTTGCGGCCAACGTGGACATCTCCACCATCAGCCCGCTCGACTACACCGGGCCAGGATTCGTCGGCACCGCCGGCCCGGTGTTCTATGACCACGCCAAGGATGTGGACGGCTACAGCCCGTGGGGCAGCCGCTTCGGCGCCAGCTGGGTGCACAAGCTCAACGACAACCTGGCGGTGGCGTTCGGCGCCACGTACCAGAAGCAGAAGAACGCCAGCTCGTCGATCGGCAGCTGGGGCTATACCGATGCCACCACCTCGCGCGATGTGGATGGCGACGGCACCGTCGACCCGACCCCATGGGGGGCGGCCGACCAGCTCAAGCTGATCGACCAGACCCGCACCGGCGCGATGGGCACCGTGCAGTGGCGCTCGGGCAATGTCGAATTGAAGTTCGACGGCCTGTATTCGCGCATCGAAATCGACGAAGACCAATTGCAGAACTGGTTCAACGGGCTGGCGTTCAGCACCTTCTCCGGCAGCACCAATCCATACACCACACCGGGCTCGTCCTACACCATCGTCGATGGCGATGTGGTGGCCGGCACGCTGGCCAATTCGAACCTGCAGGTCGACCACGTGGTCAGCCATTACAACGAGGTCAAGACGCTCACCGCCGGCGGTTTGAACGCCAAGTGGAGCGGCGATGTGTGGACCCTGGGCAGCGACCTGTCGTTCTCGCAGGCCAAACGCGACAACACCTGGCAGGCGGTGCGTTTTGGCAGCAACCCGGACACCATCTCGTTCGATTTCCGCCGCAGCGTCACGCCCACCATCAGCACCAGCTCGGACACGCCCGAATACGGCATCGCCGGGCAGACCGAGCCGCAGGCACTGCGCGACAAGATCGCTGCGCTGGCACTCAACGCCAGCCGCGCCGTGGATGCCGGCCCGTTCACGTCGCTGGAACTGGGCGCACGCGCCGCGCGTCGCGAAAAACAGAACCGCCGCTTCCTCAGCAACCAGTCCGGCTACGATCAGCCGATCGCCGCGTATCAGGACCTGATCTACCCGGTCACCATGCCCGACTTGAACGTGCCCACGCTGACCGGCGGCAACCTGGCCGAGATCGCACGCATCGGCTTTGGCGGGTTCGACCCGAGCACGCTCGACGAACAACTGCTCGACCATTGGAACGTCAAGGAAGACGTGCGCGAAGCCTTCGCCAAAGCGGTCTTCAGCTCGCAGCTGTTCGGCACCGATGTCACCGGTAATGTCGGTGTGCGCCTGGTCAACACCAAGACCACCAGCGAGGGGTTCGATTCGGTCGGCAGCACCATCCAGCCCAGCACCGGCAGCAAGGAATACACCGACGTACTGCCCAGCGCCACGCTCAATTTCCTGATCGACGACCAGCGCATCCTGCGCTTTGCGGTGGCCAAGGTCATCGCGCGTCCGCCGCTGGACGAACTGCGCACCGGCCGCCGTCTGGACGACCCCAACGTGACCGTTGGCCAGCTCACCGGCAGCGGCGGCAACCCGCAGCTGGACCCGTTCAAGGCCACTCAGGTCGATGTCTCGTACGAGTGGTACTTCCATACCGAAGCGCTCGCGGCCCTGGCCGTGTATCGCAAGGAAGTGGATTCGAGCATCGGCTACCGCACCGACCGCGAAGTGATCAACGGCCTGGATTACCTGGTCAGCGCGCCGTTCAATGGCGGTGGCGGCTACATCAATGGCGTGGAGCTCACCTTCCAGACGCCGTTCTACTTCATCCCGCACATGGAAAACTTCGGCGTCTACTCGAACTATTCGCTGGTGGATTCCAACCTCAAGGAATTCTCGCCCGAAGACAACCCGCTGCCATTGAGCGGGCTGGCACGCAAGACCGGCACCTTCGACCTGTGGTACAGCAGCGGCACCTTCGAAGCGCGCGTGGGCTACAAGTACCACAGCCCCTACACGGTGGTGTACGGCTGGAATGCCGCACGGCTGGCGCGCTTGCAGAGCGAAGGCACGGTGGATCTGAGCCTGAACTGGCAGTACAGCAAGCAGCTCGGCTTCCGCTTCCAGGCCAGCAATCTCACCAACGAGCCGTTGCGCGCCTACACCGACAACAAGCCCAATCGCCTGGCCAATCAGGACGATGGCGGCTATCAGGTATTCGGTCGTCGTTACCAGTTGGAAGCGACGTACAAGTTCTAGGCATTGCTCGATCGGCTGCACATGCTGCTGCGCAGCCGATCTGATCTGTGCACGCCTGTATAACACCGCAGCCGCCGTGTGAAATCCAATCTGCAAGCCACGTTTGGATTCTGCACAGCGGCCGCGCAGCAGCACGGCCGCCTGCGGCATGCTGTCACCCGTTCCAGGTTGTCTCTGTCGAGGAATTGCATGCGCTCACCACGCCGTCTCTGGACGCCCGCGCTCCTGGCGCTGGCCATTTCCACCTTCGCACACGCCGCCCCGGCTCCCGCCACGTTGTATCTCGGCGCGGACCTGTCCTACGTCAACGAGATGGAAGAATGCGGCGTGCAATACCGCGAGAACGGCGTGGTCACCGATCCGTTCGAACTCTTCCACGCCCACGGCGCCAATCTGGTGCGCGTACGCTTGTGGAACGATGCGCGCTGGACCAAGTACAGCGACCTGTCCGACGTCAAAAAAACCATTGCACGTGCACGCGCGCAAGGCATGCAGGTGTTGCTGGATCTGCACTACTCCGATGACTGGGCCGATGGCGAAAAACAGCTGATTCCCAAGGCCTGGGCCAGCATCACCGACACCGACGAGCTCGCGCGCACGCTGTATGGCTTCACCTACGACACGCTGAGCGCACTCGACCGCGCCGGCCTGATGCCGGAGCTGGTGCAGGTGGGCAACGAAAGTAATTCCGACCTGATGGACAGCACGCCCTGGGACAAAAAACGCCCCATCGATTGGCAGCGCAACGCCAAGCTGTTCAACGCCGGCATCAAGGCGGTGCGCGACATGGCTGCACGCTCGGCGATCAAACCAAGGGTGATGCTGCATATCGCCCAGCCGGAAAATGTGGAGCGATGGTTCGCCGACGCCACCAAGGCCGGCGTCACCGATTTCGATCTGATCGGCATCAGCTACTACCGCAAATGGTCCACGCAATCGATGGCCGAGCTGGGCAAGACCATCAGGCGTCTGCGCGGCCGCTACGACGCCGATGTGGTGGTAGTGGAAACCGCGTATCCGTGGACGCTGGACTCCGGCGACACCTCGCACAATCTGCTCGGCGAAGACTCGCTGATTCCCGGCTACCCGGCCACGCCGCAAGGCCAGGCACGCTACATGGTAGACCTCACCCAGCTGGTGATCGATACCGGCGGCGCCGGCGTGGTGTACTGGGAGCCGGCATGGACCAGCAGCAGCTGCAAGACGCGCTGGGGCACCGGCTCGTCGTGGGAAAACGCCAGCTTCTTCGACTTCAAGCACGGCAACGAGGTGCTGCCGGCGATCGACTTCATGCGCCACCCGTATACCGGTGTGCCTGCAGCGATCAACGCTGACGCGCACAAGCGTCATGCGGACAGCCAGCACGTCCCTGCAGAGGCCGAAAAAAGGACGCAGCCATGAGCGGCATCAATCGGCGCGAGTTGCTGCGCGGCATGCTTGCCAGTGGGGTGAGCGCCGCCCTGCCGGTAGGCGCAGCCGGCACAGTGGCCTCCGCTGGCGCGACGGCTGCACCTGCAGCCAAGAACAGCGTCTCGACATCGGCACTAGGCGATGCAGCGCTGGCACCGCGTGAGCGTCTGCTGTTCGACTTCGGTTGGCGCTTCCACCTGGGCCATGCCAGCGATGCGGCGCGCGATTTCGAATTCGGCACGTTCCAACGCAGCTTCGCCAAGGCCGGCAAGGACACCGCGACCGCCGCGCAACTGGCGTTCGACGACAGTGCCTGGCAGCAGGTGGATCTACCGCACGACTGGGCCGTCGGCCTGCCGTTTCGGCAGGAGCCCATCTCGGCCTCCATCACCGAGGAAGACCCGGCCGCCGCGCACGGTTACAGGCCGCTGGGTACGAGTTTCCCGGAGAACAGCGTGGGCTGGTATCGGCGCAGGCTGCAGATTCCGGCCAGCGATCTGGGCAAGCGCATCAGCCTGGTGTTCGATGGCGTGTTCCGTGAGTGCATCGTGTTCTGCAATGGACACATCGTCGGCCGTCACGCGAGCGGCTACTGCGGCTTCGAAGTCGACCTCAGCGAAGTGCTCGACTACGGCAGGCCCAACATCATCGCCATCCGCGTGGATGCCACGCTGGGCGAAGGCTGGTTTTACGAAGGCGCCGGCATTTACCGGCATGTGTGGCTGCAAAAGACCGACCCGCTGCATCTGCCGCAAGATGGCGTGTTCGTGCGCAGCACCGTGCGAGATGGCAACGCCACTGCGCAGCTCTCCACCGAAGTGCGCAACGACGGCACGGCGCCGCGCCAATGCGTGGTGCAGGCGCGCATCACCGCACCGGATGGACGCATCGTGGCGCAGGCGGCCAGCGCAGCGGTCATCGTCGCGCCCGGGCAGCTGCAGGTGGTCGAACAGACCTTGCCGCTTGGGCAGGCAGCGCTGTGGTCGATCGACACGCCCCAGCTCTACAGCCTGAGTAGCAGCTTGCACATCGACGGCACTGCAGTCGATGCGCTGGTGACGCCGTTTGGCGTACGCAGCATCGCCTTCGATGCGCAACGCGGTTTCCTGTTGAACGGCGCACCGCTCAAGCTGCACGGCACCAACAATCACCAGGACCATGCCGGCGTCGGCACCGCCATTCCGGACGCCTTGCACGCATGGCGTCTGCGTCAGCTCAAGTCGATGGGCTGCAATGCCTACCGCAGCTCGCACAATCCGGCCACGCCGGCACTGCTCGCGCTGTGCGACCAGCTGGGTATGTTGGTGATCGAAGAAACCCGCCGCATGTCGACCGATCCCGAGGCGATGGGCGAACTGGACGCGATGGTGCGGCGTGGCCGTAATCATCCCAGCGTCATCCTGTGGTCGCTCGGCAACGAAGAGCCGCAGCAAGTGACCGCGCGCGGTGCACGCATCGTCAGCCGCATGCAACAACGCGTGCGCCAGCTGGACCCCACCCGCCCCACGACCTTCGCGATGGACAAGGGATTTGGCGATGGCGTGGGCCAGGTGGTGGATGTGGTCGGCTTCAACTACCGCACCAGCCAGATGGACGGCTTCCACGCGCAATACCCCAACATCCCGATCTACGGCAGCGAAACCGGCAGCACCGTGTCGGTGCGCGGCAACTATCAACGCGATGACCAACGCGGTTACACCCGCGCCTACGACCTGGACCACCCCTGGTGGGCCAGCACCGCCGAAGCCTGGTGGAGCTATGTCGCGCAACGCCCGTACATCGCCGGCGGCTTCATCTGGACCGGCTTCGACTATCGCGGCGAACCCACGCCCTACAACCGCTGGCCCAATGTGGCTTCGCAATTCGGCGTGCTCGATAGCTGCGGCTTCCCGAAAGACAATTATTGGTACTACCGCGCGCAGTGGACCAGCGAACCGGTACTGCATCTGTTCCCGCACTGGAACTGGGACGGCGTGCTGCAGCCCGACGATAATGGCCGCATCGCGGTCTGGTGCCATAGCAATCTCGAGGCGGTGGAACTGCTGGTCAATGGCGTCAGCCAGGGCCTGCAGCAGGTGCCGGCCTATGGCCATGTCGAATGGCGCGTGGTCTATGCGCCCGGCATGATCGAAGCGCGCGGCTATCGCGGCGGCAAACTGGTACTCAGCGAGCGTCGTGAAACCACAGGCAAGCCGGCGGCGATTCGCTTGAGCTGCGATCGCAACACGCTGCGTGCCGATGCCGAAGACGTGGCCGTGGTGAAGGTGGAGATCCTCGATGCACAAGGCCGCCTGGTACCGACCGCCGACAACCTGGTGCAGTTCGCACTGCGCGGACCCGCAGGGCTGATTGGGGTCGGCAATGGCGATCCCAGCAGCCACGAGGACGACAAGGCGCCGCGGCGCAAGGCGTTCAACGGCCTGTGTGCGGCGCTGCTGCAAACCACGCGCAGCAGCGGCGAGATTGAGCTGCAGGCAACCGCGCCCGGGCTGACCTCGTCCACGCTACGCCTGCCTGCCGAGCCCACGCGATCGCGCGCATCGGTGGCTTGAAAAGCAGTCGCTGGGTACGACGACGGAACGTGCTGCGTTACCTGGGCCAGTGCTGGCCTCGGTAGCGTAGCGATGCCATACGCAAGTCGAAGGCCATCCATCGGCCTGTTTGCTGACGGAGATGACCGAGCAGTTGATCCCGGCTGGAGGGAGCGCATGCCGGCTTTGGCCACGGCCAGCACATCGTCGGCAGCCCTGACAGGTCAGCTCCCTACCGGTTGCGTGACATCGGCAGCCTCAGGTCTGCGCACTTCCGGCAGCCGGGTCGCGCGGAAAATAGCGGTTGAGCTCTTCTTCCCACGCGCGGAACTGCTCCAATGTCTGGGCGTCCATCGGGCGCGGGTCGTCGGCCAGGGCTTTGTTCTGCGCAACATAGGCGATGCGCTGGGACGACAGTTCATCCCACGCCTTTCTGAGCATCACCGGATCCGGATGCGAGACCAGCATCGCCTCCAGCAGCGTGGCCTGGGCCACGCGCGCGGCCAGCAGATCGCTGAGCGCCTCGGTCACCGCCTGCATCCACTCGTGTTGTTTCTGTTCCATATCCAACCAACTCGCTTGCGTAGTGCGCCGCCCACCATAGCGCCTCATCTGGAATGGCGGCGTGCAAGCCAGGTTGAAGATTCGGGCTACACCACGTGATGCGGCTGCGGCGATTTCCCTTCCATCGCTTCGCTTGACGTCTTTCAACGCGCGAAGCTGTCTCCACTTAGCGCTGCCCTCCCACGCGGCGCACGACCGCGCGGGAGCGCACGCGCTCATCGCAAGCGCGAGAACGCGCCGATCCCCGCGATCGCCAGCCGCTCGGCGGGCACCGCCGTCTCCGCGAACGACAGCCGCAGATAGCGGATCTGGCGGACCTCGGGGAAATTCAGCCGCTGGGTCGAGAGCGCATAGGCGATGTTGGAGAGCTCGCCGGCGCCGGCCGGCTGCCAGTGCTGGCCATCTTCGCTGGTGTCGGCGCGATAGCCCTTCGGCGGCGCCGCACCGGTCATCACTGCGCGCGAGGGCGTGAGGCTGAACCCGGCAACCTCACGCGACGCGCCGAGGTCGATGGTCGCCTGCACGGGATGGCCCGGCGTCGGTGCGGGCGTGATCCAGATCGAGCTGGCATCGTCGTCTAGCAACTTCTCCGCCCCTGGCGCGCTCGCCTCGACGATGCGCCAGCCGGCGGTGGACAGCACGTCCGGTGCATTCGCCGTCGGCCGCGCGACCGGCACCGGCGCAACGGCGCGGAACAGCGCCAATTCGCTGATCGCCGGGCAGACCGGCGCCTCGAGCACGACCAGGCGCACCCGGCGTGCGGCGATCGGGCGCTCCAGACGCACGATCCGCTGTGCACCGATGCACTGCGCCTCGGCCAGCCGCCGCCATTGCCCATCGACCTCGGCTTCGACCGCGAAGCGGGTAACGCGCACGCCCAACGGCAGATACTCCCGCAGCCGGATCAGGTCGAAGCTGTGCACCGCCGACAATTCCAGCGTCAGCGTCGGCGTGGTGACCTCGTCCGGCGTGGACCAGTAGCTGTCCGGCTGGCGATCGAGCACGCGCGCCGGCTCGAACCCGGCCCCGCGCGAGGCGCTGGCACTGGCCTTGGCGCCCTTGGCCAGGTCGATGGCGAAGCTGGCGCGGATCGCGTCGCCGAAACTCTGCAGCACCGCCACGTCGTGGTCGGGGATGCGGCCGCGTCGGTCGGGCGGCAGATTGAGGTTCATGTTGGTCCCGCGCGCCACCGAGGTGTCGAAATAGCGCACCAGATTCTCCGGGCTCCGCACCTTGCCGTCTTCGTCGGCGTGATAGAACCAGCCCGGACGGATCGAGGTGTTGGTTTCGGCCGGCCACCACAGCGCCCCTCCGCGCACGCCGGAATTGCCGTTTTCCTGGGTGTACGGGGCATTGGGCATGGTCGGCCAGGATGGATCGCCGGCGATGCCATCTTCGTTGCCGCCCCACCGGATATCGGCGCCGAGCGGATCGAAGGTACATGCCATCGGCTGATGCTGATGCACCAGCTCGATCATCCGCGGCCAGTTGTAGTACGCAGGCGCATCGATCTTGCGCGATTCGCGCGCCCCACCGTAATAGCCATCGCCGCCATTGGCGCCGTCGAACCAGAACTCGAACAGGTCGCCGTAACCTGTGCAGAGTTCGACGATCTGTTTGCGGAAATAGTCCAGATAGCCGGGGCGACCGTACTCGGCGTGGTTGCGATCCCAGGGGGAGAGATAGATGCCGAAGGCCAGGCCGGCGCGTCGACATGCCGCGGCCATCTCGCCGACGATGTCACCCTTGCCGTTTTTGTAGGGCGAATTGCGGATGCAATGCTCGGTCAGGCGTGTCGGCCAAAGGCAGAATCCATCGTGATGCTTGGCAGTGAAAATAAGCCCTTTCAGATTGCCGGCCTTCGCAGCAGCGGCGATCTGATCGGCTGAAAAATCGCTGGGATCGAATTTGCGCGGATCCTCGTCGCCGTAGCCCCATTCCTTGTCGGTGAAGGTGTTCATCGCAAAATGCACGAAGGCGTATTGCTCCCACCGATGCCAGCGCAGCTGGCGCGGGCTGGGCACCGCACCCCATGGCGCCGGCCCGCTGGCACGCGGCGTCTGCGCGATGCGCGCTGCCGACGCGCCGAAGCTGGCGGCAGCGGCCACCACACCCGTGGCAAGAAAGGTACGACGATCGATCATTGGCGACTTCCGACTTTGCACAAGTTTCGATCTTAGCTTTTCCAACGGCGAAGAGTCCCCCACCAAGCCAAAAGCGGTTGTGCAAAGGGCCGCGTGCGGGCGGGCCCCGGGGCGGATGGCGTTGGAGAGCGTGCGAAGCAAGCCGCAGCCGTTCGCGGCTTGACGGCGCTGCCTCAGAACATTGATACCATCCGGCCCTATGGCATCCGCGGGAAGCGTCCCAATCCGCTCCTACAAGCCGCCGTGTACCGCCCAAAGGAAGACAGCGCGACGCTACCGGCGCTGCCGTTCCAGCTTGCCTGCCGTCCGAGGGTAGTCGGTATCTTCAGTGGCTGCGGCACATCGCCTGGCGCGCACGGTGCTGACCGGTCCCAATCAGGTTTGGAGCATGGACTTTGTTGCTGACGCCTTGTTCGACGGGCGCCGCTTCCGGGCCCTGACCGTCGTGGACAACTTCACCAAGGAGAACTTGGTCATCGTGAAGCGTCCTCGTTAATTCGATCCACTTGGAAGTAGAGTTTCACTCCAAGGAGCTCTGCATGAAGAAGTCCAAGTTCACCGAAGAACAGATGGTCCGGATCCTCAAAGAGGTCGAGGCCGGTGCCAAGGTCGGCGAGACCTGTCGCAAGCACGGGATCAGCGAGCCGACCTATTACGTCTGGAAGTCCAAATATGCCGGCATCGAGGGTGCTCAACCGACGCCCGCGCCGCTGCTTCCAGTCTCCCTGCGTCCATGAGGTCCCCGGCTCGGGATTGTTCGCCAGGAAGTCGTGCCACGCGTTCTCGGCCATGTGGTGCAGCTTCTCCGCTCGGCGCACCGCCAAGAGCCGCCGGGCGAACTTCATGGTCGCTGCCTTGAAGCGCCGCAGTCGACGGAGCAACTCGTTGAGGTCAGGACGGAGCTGCGCCGCTTCGGCGAAGGCAGTCACGCGCTCCCTGATCCACTGCAGCAGGTCCAGGGTTGCTTGGAGCGTTTGAGCCAAGCGAGGATCGGCTTGAGCAGCCACTCCCCATTCGTCGCTGGCCTCTTCTGCGAGCTCCGCGACTGAACGTGGCGCGCGCGACGGCTTGGCCTCGGCCTCCATCAGTCCCAGCCCACGGGCAATGGTCGCCATGCTGCGGGAAACCTCGATGTGCCCTGCCCCAGGCCCGAGCGGCAAGGACAGCCCATCAGAAGGTCGGCGAGCCTGGCTGTGACCGTCGGGCACCGGCATGGCGCGCCCCTCCTGCTCGAACACGGCGATGAGCTTTCGGAAGGTCTCCTCGTTGGTCTCCTCGATTCGACGGTTCTCGTCCGAACGCTCCGACGGCTGGCCCCGTCGAGCCAGCGCGGTGCCGTTTTTGCCGACGTGCTTGGTCGGCTCTCGGGAGAGCACGGCAGCCGCAGCCAAGTCGCCGCGCGCTAGGGCATCGTCGGCCTGGGCGGCCAGGCTGCGATGGTCCACGCGAAGCTCAAGCGCGGCCTTCTCAAGGTGGGCATTGATGGTGGATGCAATGAGTTCGCGCACCCATTGCACTTCGACACGCCCCGAGGGCCCGCCATCCAGTTCCTTGGTTTTGTCCGTGAGACCGTCCGGACCCATGCGACGCGTCGTCGCCAGGACATGGACGTGCCAGTTCAGCCCATCCTTGCTGCCTGGGCTGTGGATGCTGGCCTGGGCCGCGAACCCGTAGCGCCCGACCAATGCGCGGGTGACTTCCACGGCCAGCTCAGAGCGCTGGAAGTCATCGAGTTCGTGCGGCAACGCGAACTCGAACTCCCGGGCAACCGTCGAATCTTTGCGACGCTCAGCCGCCTCAGCCGCCGGCCAGAGCTCAGCGGGGACCAGGGCCCAATCGGGCGCGTCCTCGGGAGCGATGCAGCGCGTTTCGACCACGCCGTCCCGGCGGCGGTAGTCGTGGCGCAGGCCGGTGAGCGCGTCCTCCAACAGCAGACCGGCGCGGTAGGCGGCCGCTGCGATGGACGAATGTCCTTTGGCACGGCTGAAGGTTTTGACGTTGGCGTGGTAGATGGCCATGAGGCGGCGACTCCGAAGCAGTGGGATTGCTTGGTTTATGCTTCGGCTTTGGATTTTCGCAAGCGCCCTCGGCGCTTGGGGTTCAAGGGGCGAAGACCCTTGCGCACGTGTCACGCAGTGACACCTAGGTGCGCTCTTGCTTCTTTCTTCCAAGCCTTGTTTTTGAGCCTTTTCGATTCTCGGGCGGACGAAATTCAAGACCAGCCCAACGCTTGACGTAAGCCGTTTTCCTGGTTGACTCATTTCCACCAGGCAGGAGAAACGTATGACCGCAACGAATCACTACCGAGACCAAATTCAGCGGGCCACCGAGCGCTTGGCCCAACTGCAAGCAAGAGAGCTTTTAGCCAACCAGCGCCGCGAAGCGAAGGCGCAGGAAACGGCAAAGCGAGAAGAAGTGAAACGACGGCAACGCGTGGTAGACATCCTGGTTTCCACTGGTGCGCACATGCTGGACGAAGCAGAACTGGAAGCGTTGCTTAGCAGCCACATGAAAAATCGTGCTGGCTCGTTTCACTAGAGCCCTCGCAATCATGGCCGGCACGCCATGTCGGCGAGCACTTTTCAGGGACCGCCCCTGGTCATCGTCGGCCCCTGTTCCTGCTGCTGATTTTGCTGCTGCGTTTGTTCTAAAGCCTGCTGACGCACCTGGTCTTGCTTGATAACCTCAGCTTGCTGCAGGCTCTGCTGGGCCGGCTCCTGAGCAGCTACGCGGCCGTCCACGTGGGCATGGAACATGGGTGCCACCCCCATTCCATGTGGGGCGTAGACCGCAAAGACGTTTTGGGCCCCGTCCTTCCCCAGGCCTCCGACAACCCCGTCCACGCGCATGACCATCGAGTCGTCCAACTGGTGCTTGTAGAGGGCTGCTGTGACGTTCCGGCTCTCTTCGTCGTTCCAGTTGCCGGTGCCACGCACCCAGGAATGGATCTTCTGGTAGGTGGAGTGGTCTGGGTGTGCGGGGTTGTCGGCCAATAACGGACCCGATGCCGCCTTCTCCTGAGCTGGTTCGGCCTCCTGCTCTTTGCTGCGAGCTGGCCCTGTCGCGGATACCGTGCCCAAGGTCGGCACGTGCGCTATTGCATGCTGGCCGAGCTCCGCCTTGGCCTGGCGAAGCTCTTCGGAGGTGGTCACCGCGACCTGGTGGGCCACCCCGTCTCGGCCAACTTGGTAATGGGCAATGGGACTGTCGTAGCCGTATTGCCCCTGCTCATTCGGCTTCAGCTGCTGCATCGTCGGACCGGAAAGGCCTTCGGTCTGCTTGGTGCGCTGGGTGGCAAGCTCCACCGCTTGAAGATTGTTCTCTTGGGCGTTGAGGTCGACGCCCGCGGCCCGGTAGCGATGCAGAAGCTCGTTGTGCTCCATCTGCGCGGGCGTAGGCGCCGGCCGTGACTGGATTGCGGCCAAAGTCTCCTGTGCGCGCTCCAGCGAAGGCTGGCGCATCTGATTCGTCAGCTCCAGTTCCACCGCCAGGTTGCCGGTGGCCATCCCGTCCTTGCCAGCCCACTGCCCGGTGTCGTTTCGCTGGTAGAGCTGGCCGTTATGGCCCTGGACCTGATCGGGCTTGGCCCGGGCGCTTTCCACTGACGCCGGCACCAGCACCCCGTAATCCTGCGACCGCTGAGCGGCATGGTTCTCCAGGTAGGCTTGGGCGATGGCCTCGCGACCAGTGGAAATGTTGTTCTCGATCCGAGCCAGGGATTCCTGGTTCAACCGCTGCGCCTGCGCCGGGGTAGCGGTCTGCAGCTCGTAAACACCCTGGTCGTTGGCACCCGCCACGCTGGTCTTGACCTGGCGCTCCCAGGACTCGGTAGCCGGATTGCGTTGCCAGTTTTGGTTGTCGAGACCCGTCTGGTCCCCAGGCTTGGCCGGGAGGTTGAATGGATCCTGCGGCGCGGGTGCCTTGCCCAGCGCCAGCTCGGCAGCCTTGGCATTGGACATGGCGCCCAACTCTTGGGACTTGGCGTAGCTGGCCCCCACTGGAGCCTGACTAGGAGAGTCTCGTCCATCGCCCCCACGCTCGAAAGCGCCCTGGCGTTCCCAATCCCGTCCGTTGAACTGCCACTCCACTCCGGTCTTGTCGGTCTGGTTGTAAATGGCGCGATTGTCCAGCAAGTCAGCACCCTTATCGAATGCCTTGCTCATCAAGACGGCGTCGCCGACCACCAGGGCCGCGGGCACAAAGCCTCCGCTGCTACCCAGTGCTGCGGCGGTTGACGCCCCACCTGCCCAGCCGCCCGCGTTGCGCGCGATGGCGTGCTGAACCTCCGACTGGGCGGCCGTTGTGTTGCCCTGCTCCATCAATGCCGACGCTGTGCGCGCGGTCATGACGGCATCCGCGCCGGTGGTCAAAAGTCCGCCAGCACGGGTCAGGCCGCGGGCGGACGCCTCGCCCATCAACAGCTGCATGGCAACCTCGCCACGCTGTCCTCGCGGCACACGAAGGTTTTGTGCGGCTTCCCCTCCCAAGGTCTGCTCGACCTTGAGGATGCCCTGCTCGGATAGGACCACGCGCCCATCGTGATGGGCATTGGAGATGGCCAATGACAGTCCGTTGCGGCGGAGCACGTTGTCGCCACCCCGCGCAATGCCGCGGTCGCTGACTTGGATCTGGTTGAGCGCGGTGACAATGCGTCCTTCCGAGTTCGCAACTGCTCCCCAGGCGTGGTCAATATCCTTGAATCCCTTCAGCGTCTCGATTTGCTGGGCGTGGGAACGCTGATAGGCGGGCATATCGCGGAAAAACTCTTGCACCCTTCCGTTGGTCTGCGCAGGGGTCATGCCGACAGGCGTGTTGGTGTTTAAATCACCATTGATGAGGCCCACCTTCACGGTGTCGCGCAACTGTTCGATTTGCTTGACTACCCGGTCCATCGCCGCTGGATCGCCTTCCATTGCGGCTTGGCCAAAGCTGCCCTGTTGGATCTTGTCCAACTTTTCCAGCATGCCGTTTTGATACGCGCCCAGCGGGCCACCACTGTGCGGGGTGATGTCCAAGGCGCGCGCGAACTGTGGGTCCGCCGGCAACATCAGGCGGTTCTCAGGCGCATGAATATCGAACTTTCCCGCTCGCTGGAGGAGGTCTAGCAGCTCGCTGTTTTTCAGCGTCTGCTGTTCGATGTTGTGGTGATCTTGAAAATGCGTTCGGTAGTTCGACATGAATCCGGCTCCCTCCCTGTTGCCTCGGTCAAGCAGTTAGCGATTCACCACGTCGTAGAACCACAGGCCATCCGACTGGCCCTGGGTGCCAATACCTGCTGCTTCCACTGCGTCCTTGAACACACGGTCGCAGAAGACGCCGCCATGAAACGGAAGCCTAAAGACGTGTGCCCCAGCGAGAACGTCACGCTTAAAAGCCAGCCGTGTGCCGCCAGCCATGTCGTAATACTTGCCATCTTCGTAATCGTCGCTGACCTCGATGGTCAGCTCTGAAGCGTCTTCGTCCAGGGCATCCACAGTGCGCACCACATCACAGAGGAAAACGCGCGGCCCCCTGGACCCGTCCGGCAATGTGTAGTCCGTGTCCGCAAAAACGAATGCGGACGGGTCTACGTGCTCCATGACCTGCCGCAGACGATCAGAGACCAGCCAGTAGCCGCTGAACCCGCCTTCCAAATCTTCGGGCAGGGATCCCTCGCTCGGGATGTAGACCAGACGCGGCGTTTCTCGCAATGTTGGAAAACCACCCTGTTTCGGCTTCAGAATCAGTCGCGGAGGAGTCAGCAATGCTTCCCGGTTTTCGAAGACCACGCCGTGGCCTTTTCCGCCTCGACGAGCATCTGGCCGCAACTGGAAGAACTCACCCTCTTTTGGTTCATTGGTCATCATCGTTTCCACGCGTTGCACCCCGTCCATAGGCTTACATCCATTGAACACCGTGACCGGAGTCTAGCGCTACCGGTAGCTGCTTGGGCAGACAAAGTAGGCAAGACTCTTGCAACACCGCCGCAGTGTCGCGCACCACCCGGATCGACCGTTAGCGCCTGTGTCCAAGGTTTCAGCATCCCGCTCTCCCTGAATACGCGTAATTTGACTCATTGATGTGCTGGGTTGACTTTCCATAAGTGGCTTGCTAGGATATAAACCAGAGCAGTCCTACAGCACCTCATAGTTCAGCGCCCTCAAGGCGGTCTAGAGGAAAGCCGAGGGGACTGCTTTTTTTTGTGCTTACTTGCTTGGCTTATTCCTACTCGGCAGCCCCTTAGGAATAACATCATCAATATGCACGTAACCAAGAGCATCCGAACGGATCGGCACGACGATGTCGAAGGTATTTAGGCCATCGATGACACCTGGCACGAGTAAGTGCGGACGGCCATTTTTCTCAACTCCGACCACTGCAGTGTCTGAGCAACCGGCGACGAGCCACTCCACATACTTAGCGCCCGAAAATCCATCTTTCAAGACTCGGCTATTGTAACCGTGCTGAGGCTTAAGATCGAGTTGCAACGCACAGACGTATGTCTGGCTACCCCATAGTTGGCGCAAAGCTGTTGTAAGGTCAGATTGCTGCTGACTGGTCAGAATTATGGCTTTACGAATCGTTTGTCTCGGTGGCTGACCTCCAGCAGATGAAATGTAGCGAATTAGCTCTTTATGCGCATCTGGTCGAAATGCCAAGCCATTCCCCTATCAAAATTTCTCATTTAAATAATTTGTCTGATAGCTTTAGCCACTCTACTACTGTTTGCCAATCACATTCTAGCTTGAAGATTTTTTAAATGCGGTCACTCTGTTAGCAAACGTTAGCTCTAATATAAAAATCCTTCTGGCCGCCAAGT
The DNA here is from genome assembly GCF_017746155.1 of Xanthomonas sp. D-36-1. NCBI lineage: Bacteria > Pseudomonadati > Pseudomonadota > Gammaproteobacteria > Lysobacterales > Lysobacteraceae > Xanthomonas > Xanthomonas sp. D-36-1. The sequence continues at coordinate 3,350 of NZ_JAGHWR010000063.1, read as the reverse complement.
GCGCAGCAACAGCCATCTTAACTTGTCGTCCGGACGATCATGTCAATCGACTGCTCAAAGCCATCCAGACAATTGAGGTTTGGGAGACAGATGCCAGGATCTGCAGTTCTTTCGTTTCCCTAACAGCTCCTCGCACATTTAAAGATCTCATTTGTGCTCCACGGATATGCATCTACCTCGGCAGTCTAGCCTCGGCAAACCGCGCAGGTTAAGGGGCGGGCTATGCCCATCCCCTTGCTGCCAAGCTGACGCTCTTCTGGCCACCGATGACCAAGTGGTCGAGGACTCGGATGTCCAGGAGGCCCAAGGCTTGCTCCAGGCGCTTAGTGACCTTGCGGTCAGCTTCGCTGGGCTCCGGATTGCCCGAAGGGTGGTTGTGGAAGAGGATGAGGGCGACGGCGTTGAGCTCAAGGGCACGTTTGACGACGACCCGGGGATGGACTTCGCAGCCGTCGATGGTGCCTGAGAACAAGTGCTCGGTAGAAATGATGAGGTGCTGGTTGTCCAGGAAGACGACACCGAAGACTTCGTGCGGCAGGTGAGCGCAGCGGGCGACCAAGTAGCTGCCAGCTTGGTCGGGGCTGTGAATCCGGCCCTGGCGTTGAAGGCGCTGTTCCAGAATGGTGGCTGCCGCGAGGAGAATCCCTTCCTCGTCCATCTGAAGTTGATACTGGACTGCTCGGTCTTGGGTGCGCTTCATCGTTTTGTCTCCACCAGCGCGTTGTGCGCCTCGTGGGAACCGAGAGGCGAAGCGTTCGGCCCTACCGCACCCGGGAGTGAGCACCGCACAAGCGGCGCGCAGCGGAGGGCCGCAACAAAGCGCCAGCGTCGAGAAGGAGGCTCGCCCTTGCGATAGGGACAGCGAAGCTAGGATTCCCTTCAAGAGGCCCAGCGCTGGTGAAGGCACATCATGCATGCCCTACGAGGCCTGCGGGCTAAACGGCATTCGGATGGGAGGGGGTGATCGATGTCAGCAGGCGGCTCCTGGGCTTTGCAGCCAGTGGGGCTTCTGCGGACCTGTTCCTGCCTTACGCACGCATCGCTGCGCAGGAGAAGCACGCAGGCGTCGGGATAGACTGGTCGGCATCAATGGGCTCAGACGTGTTCGTCTATGTTTTCCAGCCCGTGCCACGACAAGATTTCCTGGGCCCGACGGCCGACGAACTGCGCGTCCTCGCTCGTCATCGCCTTGCTCTCGATGGCAGCAGCCATGTTGGCAAAGGCTTGCCAAAAATGACAGCGATCAGGACTTGAGGCCCGCAGGGCGGGCACCGCAGCATCCAGGCGTTCGAGGTGACGGCGAAGCTCGGCTCTGTCCATGGGGCTGAGTATCGGCAGTGCGGTCGCACCGCTTGAGACGCCGCGGCCAACGCAGGGCAGCTAGCCCCCTTCACGTGCCGAGATGGCGCTGCTCAAGCGCCCCGTAGGGTGAGCGACCATTGGGTCCCACGTCCGGCAAGGTCAGATTGCGCTCTTAGCATTCGTCGCGCCATCGGTGTCGCGCCCTATTGGATGCCAGAAAGTTCCGAGGCACACATATCGCTGCTTTGAATATAAATCTGATTAATTCAACCGCGTCGCGGAGGTTGAACTGCTCTGCGACAACTCAATCCACAGAGCCCGAAATGGAACATGCATTCGCCATTGATGACAGGATTTCACATGCCGGCGACATGTCAGCCTCCTCACCGTTACCATTCAAGTGCAACTCCTACAGACACTTCGACGACACATACTCACATGCCAATCAGTCAAACGAACTTTCCAGGAATCTATATTTCCACTCAGACAAGCGCTCGAGAAGAGCCATACAAGAACCAAGTTGAATCAGCGCTTGAGAAGATTGCGGCCGGCAGCTCAGGCAGCGCTCTTCTTCAAGGCTTGAGCGCTATCAGCGCTCGCAAGAATCGAAAAGTGACCATAGCGGAGATCGGCGCTGAAGCGCAGCCCAATACCAGAGCCGTACTTAGCGCGAGCGAAGTTGAAAAATATGATCCAGAGACTTTCGCCGATAACCTAGAGCTCGCCAAGGAACGAGCAAGAAAAGGAAAGGGATGCAATGCCATTATAGAATGGAGCCCGCAGAGTCATATCGAACTGAATTCAAACGGCTCCCCTCTTCGTCTTGGATCGGATCCCGAGGAGTCGTTTGTAGTTCTTGCACACGAGCTTATCCATGCTCAGCATCTATTGGCGGGCACGTCGAGAGCCTACAAGGGTGGAGATCGCTACGACGAAACATCCGAAGCCGGAAAGGAGGAACTCAGGGCCGTCGGCGTCGGAAAATACGAATATCGAAAGACCAGGCAACCGAGCGAAAACTCCATCAGGCAGGAACATGGGCTACCTGTCCGCAAAAAATATAAGCCTCACGGCATGTGAGGCCGCATATCGGTTAAGCACTTGATTAGATCGTCACACCATCTCAGAGCCACACATCCTGCCGCTTCACAAGTGCCCGGCATGCCCCGGCTGCTCAGTTGGGGATACTGCCTGGAACATTTTTATCAAGCGGCATTACTCGTCAACGCTACTCCAGTCCCAGCGCCGTCTTCCCGAGCGAAGCGCTGCGCGTGGCTAAGCTAAGCATTGGATGACCATGTGCTACGACTAGAGCACAAGCTCGCTAAGCGCGGCCTAACCGCAACTTGGCATCAACCCTTGTCGTCCGCGTCCGTTAGCCCGTGCCACGACAGGATTTCCTCTGCTCGACGGCCGTCAGGCCCAGCCTCAGACCAGATTTTTGTGGGCGTTGGCCGTCAAGTGTGACCGAGCTCTACATTCCAAAATTACGACTGAATTTAGGTTTGACGATAGGAGGTGGCGGGGGTGAACCTGCCATGGCAGGGGATTAAAAAGGGGTTCTTGATGATTAAGACGATTGTGATGGCTGGCAGCCTAGTGCTCGCAGGATATGTCGGACAAGCCACTGCGAATGACATCCACTTCTGTGATGCCTGCACACAGGCGCAACGAGGAGCGCTTGCAAATCAGCTGACTTCGGGTCTCGGTCAAGCCTACATCGGTGATCGTTCGACCGGCATTCCATACCTCTACACGGTCAATACTGTAAACGGTCCCGTCTCTGTGGCGCCGCCGGGGATTCAAGAGCGACCTGTGGCACAAGCAGATATCGACCAGTTCGCCGTTTATTCGTCTGTATATCGGAGTTACGGAAATATCGGCACTCTCAACGTGAAGATTGACTTAGGGAAGGTCTGAACAACGAGACCTGACAGGGCGGAAGGTGGCGTCGTTCCGAAGAGTGGCTTTTGGAACTTCGGAATTTCGCCATTTCTGGCGCTTTCCGCGGGAATTTCCCGGTTCACAGACGCACGCTCCCCATCGCC
>NZ_JAGHWR010000062.1:0-58056 GCF_017746155.1 Xanthomonas sp. D-36-1 | reverse complement strand
TAATGGGCGGGGGGATTACCTTACATAGCGGGCATGTCTGGTCCGAATGCAATCGCTATATGCACGTCATGCGGCAGCGAGGTAGGCATGGACCGACACGCGTGACCGGAGACATCGGTCCGCCGAGGTCTAGACCAACCTATTGCGATTGGTCGTGTGATCACGCGTGACTGGAATAGGTCTGCAGCGATTTGCCCTCGTGTCAGGTCCGCTTTTCTCTATCAAATGCGCTTGCGCATACGTGTCCGTACAGTCACCGGGCATCGCCTTGGTCATCGCCGACAGCCATCCACGCGCATGGACGCAGCGCGTTCGCAGACGTTGTCCGACTGTGCGTTGGATATTGGCGTACACCGGCGACATCAATACTCGACCGGATGGCGCGAAATGTCTGGCGTACGGCAACGTCGACGGTGCGCAACTGCGCCTTGGGCCGAGAGAAAACGCATCACATGGATGTTTGACAGAGTGAGATTTTTTGATTTTTTCGATGGCTTTCAGAGAGAAATTCTATTGGATCCGCTGCATACAATCGTTTGCGCCAGCGAGTTCGGCGCCTGTTGTCTTTTGCTCCGCCCCCCCAAAGAGAGAGACCGGCATGATCCTTTCCACCTACTTTGCAGCGATCTCTGCGTTGTCTTACGCAGAACGTCTTCCTACGTATACGAGCAGGATGCTGGTTGGTGCTTGGCCACAGGGACTGCAACATCTCCAACAGCGACGCGACGGACAGGGCGCTGTGGATGGCGCCGATGATGAGGTCAGTTTGTTCGGTGCCAGCGGCGATGCGTTGCTGATCCTGGAATATCAGGAAGAGGCCGAAGATGCGTATCGTCAGGCCTTGAAGGCAATGCGCGGGCATCAGCGCCAATTGCGCCTGCTGTCGTGCAGGAACACCGCCTGGTTGATGCTGAGTCAGCGGCGCCTGAGCGCGGCGTTGAATTGCTTTGCGCAGTTGGCAATGGACCGCGAAACGTCGCCCAGCCTGTGCGGCGAGAGCCTGCTGGGCAAGTCGCTGACCCACTTCCATCTGGGCCAGAGTACGTTGGCCTTGCAAACCCTGGAGCGCGCCAGCGAAGTGCTGGCCGACCTGGAGAGCGGGGCGTCGGAATGGCTGCGGATCGCCAACGCGCTGCGTCTGGACATGATTGCGCAGCTGCGTATCCGTCGCTCCGATCGCATGAGCGACCATGTGTTCTGGCAAGCCACGCTGCGCCAGGAAGATGCCGCGCATGCCTTCGAGCCCAGCGACCTGCGCGCCTGCATCGCCGATCTGGCAGAGAGCATGCCGGTGCTGGCGCAGCGCATGCGGCATGTGCGCAGCCTGCTGCGCATTGCCGGCGGCGACACTTTCGGCTTCGACGCGCAGATCGACGCATTGCCGGCCGCGGCCACCGGCTGCCCGCCGTGCGCGCGTCAGGACGCACAGGTGGAGCTGGCGCTGGCGGCATTGGCGGTGGGCCGTGCCGATCTTGCCGAGCGTGCGCTGGCCGGCGCCGGTCGGCATCATGCGCCGCGCTGGAATCTGGAGTTCGAGTACTGCCAGGCCAAGATCAGCCAGGCGATGGGGCGCACCGAACAAGCGTTGTTGCTCTACAACCGCTACGCGCTGGACGCGGTGCAGTGCCTGCGCAGCGAAGTGCAAGCGCCGCGCTTGCTGGAAAGCGGGACCCCGGCCCACGTCAGCGACGATATCTCCGCCCGGTTGCCGGCCAAGTATCGACGCGCCTACAGCTACATGATCACCAATGCGCATCGCTCGGATCTGTCGATCAACGAAGTGGCCGCACAGATCGGAGTCACCGGGCGCGCGCTGCAGCAAGCCTTCAAGTCGGCTACCGGGCTATCGCCGACGCAGGTGCTGCGCCGTTACCGGATGCAAAGCATCCGCGACGAACTGCTGGCCGAAGGCGGCTGCGGCAGTGTGTTGCAGGCTGCCAGTCGTTGGGGCGTCGGTAGTCGTTCCGCCTTGGCCAAGGGCTATCGCCAGCACTTCAATGAAGCGCCGATGGAGACCTTGCAGCGGTAATTTCCACAACCCACGGATTGGTAGCGCTACCGATCCGTGGCGGGTCAACCCGACGCGGTGCAGTGCGCGTCGCTGTGCGCAAAGGAGGGCAGGGGCCAAACTGAGACGTGCGTGCAATGTGGGTTCCGGCTATCCTTTCCGGCTGGCACTGGCACCCAGGGGGACGCGTCCGAGGATGGGCGTCGTCGCCAAGGAAACGACGACCGATCATGCAAGATCCCACTCCCGGGGCGACCGACGCCTCGCAGATCCGCCGGGCAGGCGTCGATCTCAATGGACTGATGGCGGTCCTCAGCAAGCACCTATATTCCACCCCGTTGGTGGCGCTGCGCGAGCTGGTGCAGAACGCGCACGATTCCATCCTGCGTCGTCGTCTGGAACAACCCGATTGGCACGGCGAATCGCGCATCGAGGTGCATGCCGATGCCGCGCAGGGCATCGTGCGCATCGTCGATACCGGTGCCGGGCTGACCCAGCAGGAGATCCACGACTACCTGGCTACCGTGGGCGTGGGATATACGCGCGGGCTGCGCCAGGGCGGCCACGAGGACAGCGGCCTGATCGGCATGTTCGGGCTGGGCTTCTTGTCTGCCTTCGTGCTGGCGCGGCGGGTGACCGTGCGCACCACCTCCTACCAGTCCCCCACGCTGGGCCATTGCTACATCTCCAGCAACGCCGAGCAGTACACGGTCAGCCCGATTCCTGCGCGTGCGCAGGTGGGCACCGAGGTGGTGCTGGAATTGCACAGCGATTATCTGTCGTTGGCTCAGGAAGGACGGCTGCGCGAGATTCTGTCGCGCTATTGCGCGCTGTTGCGCGAGCCGATCTGGATCGGCGCTGCGACGCAGCCGATCAATCCCGAGCCGCCGCCATGGCGCGTACAGGACGCCGCACCGCTGCATCCGGTGCAGGCCTGGCGCCGTCAACGCGAGTTCGCCGCGCGCTTCGAGCGCAATTTCGAGCCGTTGTGCTGCATGCCGGTACGTGCGGAAGAGGGCAGCGATGCGGTCGGCCTGCTGTGGGTGCAGGACGGCGCGACCTACGGCACCAGCGACAACCGCAATCTCTCGGTGTTCCTGCGCGGCATGTTGCTGGATGACAACGCGCGCGAACTGCTGCCGCCGTGGGCGGGCTTCATCGGTGGGGTGATCGAATCCAATCGGTTGACCCCTACCGCAAGCCGCGAGGATCTGCAGCGCGATACGGTCTACAGCGCGGTGCAGCACGCCTTGTCCGAGGCCTTGGTGCAGGGCCTGGCCGATGTGGCGCGTCAGCAACCGGAGGCATGGCGACGCATCCTGCTGCGGCATAACGAAGCCCTGCTGGGCGCCGCGTTGTGCGATGAGCGCCTGTTCGAGTTACTGCTGGAACACGTGCGGGTACCGACGTCGCAAGGCGATCTGCCGGCGCAGCAATTGCCATCGCGCGGTGCGGTGCACGTGATCCTCGATAGCGACAGCGGTTTCGAAGAAATGCTGTTCCGCGCGATGGGCGTGCCGGTCGCCTATGGCAACCGGTATGCGGTCGTGCCGTTTCTGCGGCGCTGGGCGCAGGCCAAGGGGGTGCGTCTGGTCGAGCTGGGCACCGAGCAGGGCAACCGCCAGCTGTTCCACCTGGATACGCTGCCGGCCGACGAACTTGCCTGGCTGGAACAGCATTTGGGCGATGGCGAAGCGCTGGTGCCTGCGCGTTTCAGTCCGCAGGAACTGCCGTTGGTGGTAGTGCCCGACCGCGAGGCCGAGCTCAAACGCCGCCTGGAGCAGGACGAGAACGACAAGCGCGTGTCCACCGCCGCGTTGCGCCTGGCGCGGCAGTTCACCGCGCGCATCGAAGCGCGGCAGACCCAGCGGCTGTATCTGAATCTGGATAATCCGGCGCTGCAGGCCTTGCTGGACGCGCAGCGCGCAGGCAACCCACAGGCAGCGGTGGCGGCACGCTTGCTGCGCGCGCTCAAGGTGATCGTCTCGGCGCAAGGGCGCACGCAGCCGCAGGCGGGCAGCACCGAATCGGGCGTTTCCGATCTCAACAAGGCCTTCGGCGATTTCGCCGGGACCGTGACCCAATTGCTGGCGCGCTGAGCGCCGCATCGCAGGAGCGACACGATGGAAATCTGGAACTGGGTAGAAAAGCTGCAGGACGATCTGGGCGAAGCCGGCCAGCCGCAAAATGCGCAGCTGCTGACGCGGCTGACCGACCACATCTGCGATCTGCAGATCGACCGCGCCGAGGCCTTGTTGCCGGAGGCGCGTGCGCTGGGCAAGACGCTGGCCAACCCGTGGCTGGAGGTGTTCGTCGGGCATTGGGAAATGCGGAACCGGGTCGGCAATCTGTGCGAAGGCGAGCGTGCGCTGGGCGATGCGGTGGCGCTGTTCGAGCGTGCGCATCGCGCCGACGCAGTGGAGTGCCCGCAATCGGTCTGCGTGACCCAGGATCTGGCCGCGTGTTACGCCAACATCGATGGCCCGGGCTGGGTGGAAGAACGCATCGAGGTGTGCGATGAAACCCTGGGGCGCATCGACCCGAGCTGGTCGTGTTACCAGTGCCTGAGCTGCGAAAAAGCCGACGCATTGCTCGACGACGGGCGCGGTGACGCGGCGCTGCAGTACCTGGAGCAGCAGTCGCGGACCATCCTGGCGCATGGCGGTGAAATCTACGACGGCGTGCCGGACATGCGCATCTCGATCCTGCTCGCGCTTGGGCGTGCGCAGGACGCGCTGGCGCTGGTGGAACAGCGCGAACGCGACGCCGCGCGCGAAGGCGCCGAGTGGGCCAATTGCAGCCAGCCGCGCCGGCTGCAGAAAGCGCGCGCGTTGGCGCTGTTGCAGCGCGATGACGAGGCCATGGAAGCGCTGCTGCCATGGCGCGAGATTGCGCCGCGTTATCGCCTGCACTGGCTGCGTGCGGTGGCGGTGCTGGTGGCGCGCGCGCCCGAGCGCAATAGCTGGGACCTGGGCAGCCGCGTGCAGCAGATGCTCGATCATTACGCGCAGGTTGGCGCGCATCGCATCCTGATCGAGGCGGCCGAGCTTGCGATCGGGCTGGCACTGCAGCGCGGCGCGGTGTGGACCGCGCGCCGGCACCTGGCGCTTGCGCGTGCGCATCTGCCCAAGCTGCGTCACGACCGCGGCGCAACGCAGTTGCTGGATGGTCTGTCCGCGCGCATCGATGCAGCGCCTGCGGGTGAGCCCGCGCCGGCACCGGCCGCACACCTGCTGGAATGGTTGAACGCGCAAGGCGAGGATGTCGTGCGCAATCCCGAGCGCGAAGCGCAGTGGCTGCTGCAGGCCGTTGCGCAGTGTCCGGACGATGCCGAGCTTGTCGACACCACCGCATCGGCCCTGAGCGCCTGTGCGGCCGACGAAGAAGCCATCGCACTGCTGTGGTCATTCGTGCAGCGGCATGCCGATCGCGAAACCAGCCCCACGTTCCGTCTGATGAATCTGTTGCTCGGCCGCGGCGACGAAGCAGGTCTGCGCCGGTTGGCGCAGCTGTATCGCCCACAGGTGCCGGTGGCGGCGTTGTGGTGCGAGGCGCAGCTGGCGCAGCGGCTGGCCGATTGGCCGGCGCTGGAGCAGGCCTGCACCGCACTGCTGGAACTGTCACCCGGCTCGCATGGTGCGCGTGGGCTGCTGGCGCGCATGTACCTCAACGCCGGCCGGTTTGCAGAGGCCGCCGCGGTCTACCGGCAACTCGCCGAGCTGCTGGAAGAGCCGCGCTCTGCGCATTGGGACCACATGACGGCGGCCAGCGCGGCGCAGGATTGGGATGCGGTGCGTGCGTCTGCGCAGGCGATCGGCATGGAGCTGAGTAGCGCCAGCGGCGTGGTCGAAGAGACCTGGGGATGGATGATCGTGCGTTGCATCGACGATGGCGAAGCGGCGGAGTACTACGCGCGCCGCACCGGCCCGGTCACTGCACGCATCGTCGAAAATGCGCCCGCACATCGGCGCCAGCATGTTGGCGACTGGGTGGTGTTCGACGCCGAACTGCTGTATCCGCCGCCGGAAGATGAGGCAGAGCGCGAGCGTTTCGTGCCGACCTACGCCCAGGTGCATGTGCTGCAGGCCGGCGGCTATGCGAGCAGCTGGCTGGTCGACGGCGTGCATCCCGGCGAAGAAGCCATCAATGCGTTGCGCGAAGAGATCCAGGCGCGTGGTTGGAAGCTGTGGCTGCACAGTCGCGACGACTATCGGTTGATCGACCCGGAAGACCCGGACAGCTTCGATCCTGAACAGGCCGCTTCGGGGCTGCCTGGAGTGCTATTCACCGTGGCCCTGCCGGAAGGGGTTGCGCCGCTCGAACTGCACCGCGCCTTGCTCGCAGCGACAGCGCAGTGGCCGCACGCGATGTGCTGGCTGCGGCTTGCCGAAGCCTGCGGCCAGGATCCGCAGCCGCATTTGGATGCAGTGGAGCGCTACGGGCTGTAGGACAGCGGTCGGCGTGATCGGGCGGCGTTTGTCGCCGGGTGTGGGATTGGGCATTGGCGATCGTGGCGTGCGTTCGGGCGCCACGCCGGATGCGCGGGGCTGCATCCGGTGCCGAGAGCGCGCTCGTTGCTTTTCCGTAACGCGGCGGCATCATGCCGGCACACCCTCCCGCTGATGGCATGCCGCCACACCTTCGGCAAGGCGATGACTTAAGTGCATGCCCTGCGTGCAAGCGCAAGGCGCAGCGCTACACTACTGCCGTTTCTGCGGCGCGTGGTCCTGGTTGGTCTCCATCGTCGTGATGGAACCCGCCATGGCAATGGCAATGCCGATCGGAGGGCATCGCCGCGTGCTCATGACGCAGACAGGTGGCTTTTATCGGCCATCGCCAGGACCGAGGGTGATGGCGCGCTGACCGGTGGCGTTCTGCCTTGCGCGCGCGATGGCGCAGCGTATGTCCGCAGGCGTGGACCGGCGCACGTTCGGCATGTGCGCGGCAATGCCACACTGCGCTCGTGGGCCCGGATAACTGCTACAGGTTGGCTCGCTGGTTGGCCAATCTGAATTGCTTTATTCTGCTACGCATCGGCGTGGGGGCGCCGCGTCGGTCAGGGCGCAGTCCAGCCCGCATGCCCAACCTCTTTTCTTTTGGTGGGTGATCTCATGGTGGCATTGCAGCAGCGCTCGATCGATGCGATTGGTGAGCAGGAACACGCGTTGTTGGCCGCATGGTTGGAGTCCAGCCTGGGCAGCGATGCGCGTCTGTCGCGGCAGGAATTCGAAGCGCAGGCCGGCGAATTCCTGCGCTTGCTGGTGGCGTCGTTGAAGCACGACGGTAGCAGCCTGGACAGTGCCGAATGGAGCGAGGTGCGCCGCTTCCTGGAAAATCTCTCGCGCGACCGCGCCACGCGTGGTTTCGATTCGCAGGAAACCGCCAACTTCATCTTTTCGCTCAAGCGCGTGTTGTTTGCGCTGGTCCAGCGCCAATACGCCAGTCGCCCGGAAGAACTGGGGCAGCAGTTGTGGGCGTTGTCGGAATTGCTCGACCGCCTGGGCTTGTACACCGTAAAGGTTTTCCAGAAGACCCGCGAAGACATCATCGTGCGTCAGCAGGAAGAGATGCTGGAGCTGTCCACCCCGGTGGTGAAGCTGTGGGAGGGCGTGCTGGCGCTGCCGATGATCGGCACACTGGATTCGCAGCGCACTCAGGTGGTGATGGAATCGCTGCTGCAGCGCATTGTCGATACCGGCTCGGAAATCGCCATCATCGACATCACCGGCGTGCCAACCGTGGACACCCTGGTGGCGCAGCATCTGCTCAAGACCGTGACCGCGATCCGGCTGATGGGGGCCGACGCCATCATCAGCGGCGTGCGCCCGCAGATTGCGCAGACCATCGTGCATCTGGGCCTGGACCTGCAGGGGATCGTGACCAAGGCCAACCTGGCCGATGCGTTGGCGCTGGCGCTCAAGCGCACCGGCGTGGCCGTCAGCAAGGCGGACTGACATGGAGCGTATTCCGATCCTGCGGATGGGCCATCTGTTGCTGGTCACCATCCAGGTGGACATGCACGACCAGCTGGCGCTGCAGCTGCAAGACGATCTGTCCGAGAAGATCAGCGCCACCTCTGCGCGCGGCGTGTTGATCGACATTTCCGCGCTGGATATCGTCGATTCGTTCATCGGGCGCATGATCAGCACCATCTCCGGGCTGGCGACGCTGATGGGCGCACAAACCGTGGTGGTGGGCATGCAGCCGGCGGTGGCGATCACCCTGGTGGAGTTGGGGCTGACCTTGCCGTCGGTGCGCACTGCGCTCGATGTCGAGCGCGGCATGCGCCTGCTGCAGCAACCCGATGCGGCTCCATGACGGCCGGCTCGCAACCGGTGCGCACCGAGCAGGATGTGGTGCTGGCGCGGCAGACCGTGCGCAAACTGGTGGTGCAATGCGGGCTGCGGTTGGTCGATCAAACCAAGCTGGTCACCGCGGCCAGCGAACTGGCGCGCAATACCGTGATCTACGGCGGTGGCGGCGACATGGACTGGACACTGGTTGAAAGCGGCATCCGCAGGGGCGTGCAGCTGACGTTCCGCGACCAGGGACCGGGCATTGCAGACCTGGAACTGGCCTTGACCGACGGCTGGACCTCCGGCGGTGGCCTGGGGCTGGGACTGTCCGGCAGCCGGCGGCTGGTGGACGATTTCGTGCTCGATAGCGCAGCCGGCAAGGGCACCCGCATCACCATCACCAAATGGAAGTAACCATGACCGGCGCGCTCACCCAGGTGATCCGCGTCGAAGAGGGTACCCAGGTCGGGCAGGTGCGCCGCGAAGCGGTGGCGCTTGCACAGGCCTGCGGTTTCGATGAAGACGGCTGCGGGCGCGTGGCCCTGGTGGCGACCGAGTTGTGCACCAACCTGCTCAACCATGCCGGTGGCGGGCAGATGCAGCTGTGCAGCGTCGCCGGCCGCGATGGCCTGGGCATCGAGTTGTGCACGCTCGATCAGGGGCGCGGATTCGTGCTGGCCGATTGTCTGCCGGACGGCTACTCCACCGGCAGCACGCCTGGCAATGGCCTGGGCACGGTGCAGCGACATGCCGCTCTGCTGGACGCCTATTCCGATGTCAGGGGGGCCGTGGTCCTGGCACGCGTGTACGCCGATGCCGACAGCATGCCCGATCTGCCCTATGGCGCGTTGCGTGTGCCGCTGCAGAACGAAACGGTCTGCGGCGATGGCTGGCATTTGGGGATCGACGCGCAAGGCGTGACCGTGAGCGTGATCGACGGCCTGGGCCACGGAGCGGGCGCGGCCGATGCAGCCGATGCCGGCACGCGCGCTGCGGCATTGGCCCGTGGCGAGCCCGGCGAACGCATCGCGCGCCTGCATGCCGGCATGAGCGGGACGCGCGGTGGTGCGGCGGCGGTCATGCAGTTCGATCCCGGCAGCGGCCAGGTGCGCTTTGCCGGGGTGGGCAATATCGTCGCCTCGTTGTGCGATGGCGACGGTGCGCGCGGCATGCCCTCGCACCCGGGCATCGTCGGGGTCCAGTTCCGCAAGGCGCAACCGTTCGACTTTCCACACGCCGCCGGCAAGTTGCTGGTCATGCACAGCGACGGCCTGCAATCGCGCTGGACCCTGCGCGATCACCCGGGCCTGCTGTCGCGCCATCCACGCATCATTGCCGCAGTGCTGGCACGCGACTACGCGCGCGGCCGCGACGATTGCTGTGTGTTCGTCATGCGCTTGGGAGGCATGCAATGAATTCAACCACCGATATGCCGGCAGCCGAGATGGCCGAACTTGAAAGCCTGCGCCAGCAGAACCAGGCCTTGCGCGAAGAGCTGGAAGAAACCAATCAGGGCGTGCTGGCCTTGTATGCCGAGCTCGACCAGCAGGCCGAACAGCTGCGCGACGTGTCCGAACTCAAGAGCCGCTTTCTGTCGTACATGAGCCACGAATTCCGGACCCCGCTAGGCTCGATCCTGAGCATCACCCGGCTGCTGGAGGACGGCATGGACGGGCCGCTCAACGCCGAGCAGCTCAAGCAGGTGCGCTTTGTCAGCGGTTCGGCGCGCGAGCTCACCGAGATGGTGGACGACCTGCTGGACCTGGCCAAGATCGAGGCCGGGCGCATCACCATCTCGCCGGGCTGGTTCGACCTGATGGACCTGTTCGCGGCGCTGCGCGGCATGTTCCGGCCGCTCACCGATGTGGGCAGCACCACGCTGATCTTCGAGGATCCGCCGGTACTGCCGATGCTCTACACCGACGACAAGAAGCTGGCGCAGATCCTGCGCAATTTCATATCCAATGCGCTCAAGTTCACCCCGCAGGGGCAGGTGCGCGTGTTTGCGCAGCTGGAAGGCGACAGCCATGTACGCTTTGGCGTGCAGGACACCGGCATCGGCATTCCGGCCGAGCTTCACGAGGCCTTGTTCGAAGATTTCGTACAGGTGGACTCGCCGCTGCAAAAACGCTTGACCGGCACCGGCCTGGGGTTGTCGATCTGCAAACGGTTCGCCGAATTGCTGGGCGGCCGGGTGGGGATCAACAGCGTGGTCGGGCAGGGTTCTGAATTTTATGTGGTGCTGCCGGTGACCCTGGCAGCGGAGGAGACACGTGGGCAGTAAGCACCACATTCTGGTCGTCGACGACAACGCTGTGACGCGTTATTCGGTGCGGCGCGTGCTCGAACACCATCAGTTCGTGGTCGAAGAGGCCGGCACCGGGACCGAGGGTCTTGCCAAACTGGCCGCGCAGACGTTTTCTGCGGTGGTGCTGGACGTCAACCTGCCGGACATGAGCGGCTTCGATATCGTGCGTACGCTGCGTGCCGAGCCGCGCACCGCCTTGCTGCCGGTGGTGCATGTCTCGGCGGCCTCGATCGCCACCGGCGACATGATCACCGGGCTGGATGCCGGCGCCGACGCCTATCTGATCCATCCGGTCGACCCCAACGTATTGCTGGCCACGTTGCGCACCCTGCTGCGCGCACGTCGCGCCGAGGACGCGCTGCGGATCAGCGAGGCGCGTTTCCGCGAAATCTTCGAGCACATCAGCGCGCCAATCGCGGTCGTGGATGCCAACCTGCACATGCACGAGGCCAATGCCGCGTTCCAGCGTTTGATCGGGAGCGCTACGCCCGGGGCCGCGATCCATGCCGCCGGGCTGGATCAGGCCGCCGCCGTGCATGCCCTGACCACCGCGTTGGCGCAGCGCGAGCGCTGGAGCGGCACCTTGTCGCTGCTGCGCGATGGCAAGCTCTGCGAAACCGAATGGCGGGTGTCGCCCTACCGCGAGCCGGATCTGGGGCTGTTGCTGGTGGAAGACGTCACCGAGCAGCGCCTGCGCGAGCGCGAGCAGCGCCAGGAGCTGGATACCGCCACCAGCGAGCTCGCGCATCAGATCGCGCAGCGCCAGCACACCGAAATCCAGCTGCTGCAGGCGCAAAAGATGGAAGCGCTGGGCAAGCTCACCGGTGGCATCGCGCACGACTTCAACAACCTGCTGACCAGCATCATCTCCGGGCTGGACATGATCCAGCTTGCAGTGGAATCCAACCGCATCGAACGGGTGCCGCGCCTGGCCGAGATCGCCACCGGCTCGGCGCACCGCGCCGCCGCGCTGACCCAGCGCATGCTGGCGTTCGCACGCAAGCAATCGCTGGACGCGCAACCGTTCGACGTCAACACCCGCGTGCGTTCGCTGGAAGACATGCTGCAGCGCTCGATCGGCGAAAACATCGCGCTGGAGCTGGAGCTTGCATCCACGCCGCTGGTGGCCATTGCTGATGCCAACCAGCTCGAAAACGTGGTGCTCAACCTGGTCATCAATGCGCGCGACGCATTGAAAGGACAGGGCACCATCCGCATCCAGAGTGCGACCTACACCGCACACAACGATCCGGAACTGGACGACGGCGACTATGTCGCGGTGAAGGTGATCGACAACGGGAGCGGAATCGAGGCGGCCATTCTCGACCAGGTGTTCGAGCCGTTTTTCACCACCAAACCCATCGGCGAAGGCACCGGCCTGGGTCTGTCGATGACCTACGGGTTCGCACGTCAATCCGGCGGCACCGCGCGCATCACCAGCACCGTGGGCCGTGGCACCACGGTGGCGTTGTTGCTGCCGCGTGGGCTCTCGGCAAACGAGCTGCTGCCGCCACCGGCGCCCAGCGTGCCGCGCACGCGCAACGAGCGCATCTTGCTGGTAGACGACACCGACGTGGTGCGCATGATGGTGAGCGAAGTGCTCAGCGATGCCGGCTACCAGGTCATCGAAGCCGAGGATGCCAACGGCGCGCTGGAACAATTGCGCACCGAGGTGCATATCGACCTGGTGGTCTCCGATGTCGGCCTGCCCGGCATGAACGGACGCGACATGGCCGATGTGGCGCGCATGCTACGCCCGGGGCTGCCGATTCTGTTCATTACCGGCTACGCCGAAAACGCGGCCACGCGGCAAGAATTTCTCGCAGAAGGCATGGCCTTGCTGCCCAAGCCTTTCAGCCTCAACGATCTGCTCAACACGGTGGGGCAGATCCTCGACAGCAGCGTCCTGGCGCGGGCGTAGGGCGGTAAAGCGGCTGCCGAAATGCATGCGCAGCTGCGGGGCGGGTGCGGGCGGCGTTGGGGCCCTGCATGCACCACGCGTGCAGCCCCGTTCCTGCACGCCGCTCAGCGCGCATACGCGTACGGCCCGAATGTGGCGCCAAGAAAACCGCCGGCCGACTCGGTGCTGAGCACACTTGCATCGCCCTGTTCGAGCAGCCTCTGCCACTGCCCCTGGCCGACGGCGTAATCCACGTGCACGCGTGCGGCATCCAGCGCAAAGCGCAGTGTCACCGGTTGCGTGGCATCGGGCAGGGGCGCGCGTGCCAGCTCGGTGCCGGTGCCGGGCTGTTGCGATCCGGCGCGGCGATACAGCACCACCGCAGCGCCGCTGTCCTCGCGCACCAGCATCGCTGCCAGGAAGTTGCTCTCCTTGGCCACGATCGCCAGACCGGCCTGTTCGCCTGGTGACAGCGCGCTGCCATCCACGCTGGCGACCAAGGTGGCGTGATGGTGCTGCAGGCGATGACCCAGATAGGCCGGCGGACCACGGCCGATATCGCCCAGCGCAACCTTCGCCGGAGTCACGCGCAAACCTTGCGTGCCGGGCTGATACCACGGCGTCGTTGGGGGGTGGATGGTCATCCATTGCATCGGCACGCGCGCATCCTGGAAGCGTTCGCTCCACTGCATCGGCCCGGTGGTCGGCAGGGTCTGCACGCCCGCCGGCAACGGTGGGCGCGCGGCCACTGCAGGGACTGCGGCGCCATGCGGCAGCACCACCGGCCAGCCATCGCGCCATTGCACCGGCAACAGGAAGGTTTCCCGGCCCAGGTTGTAGTGATTGCCGCGGTAAGGGCGCGTCGCGAGGAACACCGCCCACCATGTACCGTCCTTGAGTTCGATGAACTGCGCATGCCCGGCCGAGGTGATCGGCGCAGTGCGAGACGGGTCCAGGTCGCGTTGGGTGAGCACCGGATTGCCGCTCCAGGTCTCGTATGGCCCGGTGATCTGGCGGCTGCGGTAGATCATCTGCGCATGCTGCTCGCCGGTGCCGCCTTCGGCCGCGGTGAGGTAGTAGTGGCCATCGCGGCGGAACAGATGCGGGCCTTCGATGTGTTCGGGATTGGTCGCCGGCGTGAAGCCGGAATCCACGATCACCTGACGGGTGCCGACCAACGTCATGCTGGCCAGATCCAGCTGCTGCAGCCAGATGGCGCGGTGCCCGTCGTAGCGCATCTTGCCTGCGGGCACGTCGTTGTTGACCAGCCAGGCGCTGCCATCGTCATCGAAAAACAGCGAGGGATCGATGCCCTTGGCGTCCAGCCAGATCGGGTCCGACCACGGCCCGGCAGGATCGGTGGCGGTGATCAGGAAATTGCCGCCATCGCAGTAAAAACAGGTGTTGGCGATATAGAAGGTGCCGGCGTGGTGGCTGATGCTGGCGGCAAACAGGCCGCGGGTCAGTTCGTCGTTGCCGTAGTTGATCTGGGTTGGACGGTCGATCGCGTTGCCGATCTGGTTCCAGTGCACCAGGTCGCTGCTCTTGAAGACCGGCAGGCCGGGAAAGTAGCCGAAACTGGAATTCACCAGATAAAAATCGTCGCCGACGCGCACCGCCGACGGGTCCGGATGAAAACCGGCCACGACCGGATTGCGGTACTGCGCGGCAGTTGGTACGGGGCCACCATCGTCGCCTTGGTAATCGATCTGCGTGATCAACGCGGTGCCGGCTTGTGCCAGCCGACAGCTCAATGCGGCCAGCAGGCCGGCCATCCATGCGAGTCGTTTCAAGAGATCCCCGTGTGCCATGCCCTGGCGCAACGCCAGTACGACACCAGCATGACAGCACGCAGGGCGGCGTGGCATGACGTTTTGCAATGCCAGCGCTGCGTGATGGCATGCCTGCACGCGCGTGGCGGCGTGTGGTGATCGGGCGCTGCCACTTCGCTGCAACATTGCTGACATATCGTGCGCGCGGCGCCACGCGGCGCCACGCGGCGCCACGCGGCGCCACGCGGCGCCACCAGCAGGCATGCCATGCCGAATGGCTTCGACGCTGTGTCATCACCTCGCATCACTCTCTAGGATCAATCCGCATGCCGTTGTACTCGCCTGTCTTTTCGTCGCCGGTGTCCGCTATTGCACAGGTCGCTGCGCGCCGCCGCACCGCCTTGCAGCGCACGCCGCTCGCGCGTGCCTGCGCGGGCCTGTTGCTAGCCTCGTTGGCGGCAACCGCGTCTGCGCAGCAAGCGCCGGCGGCCCAGGGCGAAGCCAGCCCCACCGCGCTGGACACGGTCACCGTCACCGCCGAGCACCGCGAGCAGAACCTGCAGGACGTGCCGGTCTCGGTCGGCGTGGTGCAGGGCGCAGCGATGCGCGACTACACCGCTGGCGGCGACGACACGCTGCTGGCGCTTTCCGGCCGCGTGCCGGGCTTCTACGCCGAAACCACCACCGGGCGCATCTTCCCGCGTTTCTATATCCGTGGCCTGGGCAATATCGATTTCTACCTGGGTGCCTCGCAGCCGGTGTCCATCATCCAGGACGATGTGGTGCTGGAGCATGTCGTGCTCAAATCCAATCCGGTCTATGACGTAGATCAGGTCGAAGTGCTGCGTGGCCCGCAAGGCACGCTGTTCGGCCGCAACACCACCGCCGGCATCGTCAAATTCGATACGGTCAAGCCCAGCGACACCTATACCGGTCGCGTCAACGCCAGCTACGGCAGCTACAACACCATCTCGCTGGATGGCGGCTTCGGCGGCCCGATCAACGATGTGCTGTCGTTCCGTGTGTCCGCGTTGTATCAGCACCGCGACGATTGGGTGGACAACACCTTTGCCGGTAGCAGCGCCGACGGCACGCGCACGCCGCGCAAGGACGCGATGGGCGGTTACAACGACCGCAATGCGCGCTTGCAGGTCTTGCTCAAGCCCAACGATGCGTTTTCGCTGCTGGGCTCGGTGCACACGCGCGATTACGACGGCACATCCACGTTGTTCCTGCGCAATGCGATCACGCGTGGCAGCGACAAGGTGGACGTGCCGCGCGATCGCGTGGCCTTTGATGAGGGGCACGACAACCCGCAGGCGTATCAAACCGATGGCGGCTCGCTCAAGGCGATTTACGACTTCGGTGGTGTGTCGCTGACCTCCATCACCGCCTACGAAACCACCTCCGGCTACAGCCGTGGCGACACCGATGGCGGTGCTGCCGCCAATTATCCTGTCAACGGCGTGCCGAACGGCTTTGGCCAGTCGATGGGACAGATCCGCGACCTGGACCAGTACACGCAGGAATTGCGCCTGGCCAGCGAAGGCGACGATGCCCTGCAGTGGCAGGTGGGCGCGTTCTATTTCGATGGCCGCGACACCACCGATTTCTATCAGCGTGCCTATTTCCTGCAGACTGCCGCGCGCAACCCCAACAATTGGGTGCGCCTGCGCAATACCAATACCTCGTGGGCCGGCTTCGGTCAGCTCAGCTACAAGGCGACCGACGCGCTGACGCTGACCGCCGGCATCCGCCAGACCAAGGACACCAAGGAAACCCGCCTGCTGAAGACCGCCGACACCGCGGCCGGTGTGGTGACCTACCGCGGCCGGCGCGATGTACGCATGTCCGATACCCAGCCCAGCTGGGATCTGAGCGCGATGTATGAGATCGATCCGCAGTTGAGCGTGTATGCGCGTGTGGCGCGCGGTTTCCGTGGCCCCACCATCCAGGGCCGCAGCGCGGTGTTCAATTCCGCTTTCACCACTGCCGATTCGGAAACCATCCTGTCCTGGGAAGCCGGCATCAAGAGCAGCCTGTTCGAGAACCGTCTGCGCCTGAATGTCAGCGGCTTCACCTACACGGTCGACGATATCCAGCTCAACGGCAACGACTCGGACGGCAATGGCGTGCTGTTCAATGCCGACAAGGCCAAGGCCTACGGCATGGAAGCGGATCTGGACTGGCGCCCGATCTCCAACCTGTCGATCACCGCAGGCCTGAGCCTGTTGCATAGCGAAATCCACGACAAGCGCGTCTACGCCCAGGCCTGCGCGCTCAATGGCGTGGTGGTGTGCACGGTCAACGACCCGACCATTCGCGTAGGTGCCAACACCTTTGCCCAGATCGACGGCAACCCGCTGCCCAACGCGCCCAAGTACAACCTCAACCTGGCCGCGCGCTACGACATCCCGGTAGGCAACGACGGCGCGTTCTTCGTGTCCACCGACTGGAACAAGCAGGGCCAGACCAGCTTCGTGCTGTACGACTCCACCGAATTCCGCTCCGACGGCAATTTCGAAGGTGGCCTCAAGCTGGGTTACACCGGTGGCTACGGTGCGTGGGAAGTGGCGGCGTTCGCACGCAACATCACCAACGAAAAGAACCTCAAGGGCGTGATCGAAAACTACATGGCCGCGGTCTACAACGAGCCGCGTGTGGTCGGGATGTCGGTCAACGTCAACTGGCAGTGACGGGTTGATCGCCTGATTGCAGTCACTGCGGCGTCTGCGCCGCAGTGATGTTTCCTGCAGGTGGGCAGGCCCGCTGCGTGCATGCGCAGCGGGCCTTCGTATTGCGTCACCGCTTGCTCAGGACAGAGCGCACCCAGTTGACGATTTGCGTGCTGCTCACCGCGCCGGAATGACGGCCCAGTTCGTGTCCACCCTGGATGACCAGCAAGGTGGGAATGCTGCGGATGCCAAAGCGCGTGCCCAGCGCCAGATGCAGGTCGGTATCCACCTTGGCCAGGCGTACCTGCGGTTCCAATGCTGCGGCGGCTGCGGCAAATTGCGGCGCCATGCTCAGGCATGGCCCGCACCAGGGCGCCCAGAAATCCACCACCAGCGGCAATGCGCTGCGCACCGCATGCTTGTCGAAATCTGCAGCCGACAAGGCCACCGGCGTCCCCAGGAACAGCGGCTTGTGGCAGCTGCCGCAGTTGGGTGCATCGCGCAGGCGCGTGGGCGCAATACGGTTCATCGCAGCACAACTCGGACAGGCGATCAGTAGCGGTGCGTCGGTCATGTGGGTTTCCAGTCGGCGGCGTTGCCTGCGCTATCTCTAGCCATCGCTGGCGGCGCATGCTGCATGCCGCCAGTGTAGCGATCACCACAGACGATTCCGTGCCGAACGTCAGCGGCAGTACCAGCCTGCGCATGCCTGGCCAACGTCCCGCGGGCCACCGCGCACTGCATCGCTCAAGCCGATTGGCCCAGCGCCACGATCGGCACGAAGCCACCGTAGACCATGCGCTTGCCATCGAACGGCATCGGATTGACCGACGGGTCCATGCGAGGGTCTTCCATCATCTTGCGCATGCCTTCATCCCGGGTGGCCTTGTCCGGCCATTCGATCCAGGAAAACACCACGGTCTCTTCGGCGGTGGCATCCACTGCGCGATAGAAGTCGGTCCATTGCCCCGCTTGGACATCGTCACCCCAACACTCCACCACCCGCAGGGCCCCGTACTCCATGATGACCGCATCGCCCATGCGGGCATGCGCGATAAAGGCTTCTTTGTTGGCCGTGGGGACGGCAAGCACAAAACCATCGATATACGACATAACCACCTCCGCAGATGGGCTGCACGGTGTGCACGTGAGGATGACCAAGAAGGGATATTCGGTACGACCAATAACTGGAGAGCAGTGGGGCAGGAGCGTGCATCCAGCGCGCCGGCCGCACGAGCATACGGTGCATGGGGTGCAACGGCACTGCTTGAGCTGGCTGTCACCTGGGCTGTCAGGCGCACTGCCAGGCCCTGCCTGTCGGGCTCGCTGGTGCGGCGGCCGCGGATCTGCTGTGCCTCGATCGATGGCAGCGCCCTGCGAGCACGTTTGCTGAAGGCCGCGGCAAGTGCATCGGCCAAGATGCGCTGGTCGCACAGCTGCGTGCGCATCGGCATTGCGGTCGCCGCTACAGTGCGGCGGTCAGGCTGCCAGGTTGTGGCGGCGTAATCTTGCTTCGAACACCACGTCGCCGTCCTCGTTGCGCGCCTGCAGCGTACCGCCGTGTGCCTTGACGAACTGGTCGGCGATGAACAGGCCAAGTCCCAGCCCCTGGCTGGCATGGAAGCTGGCCTTGAACGGTTCGAACAGACGCGGCATCAGGCTGTCGGGAATGCTGCCGGCGTTGCGCACCGACAGGCGCAGGGTGTCGTGTTCACGGCCATCCAGATGCACCTGCACCGGATGGCGTCCGCCATGCAGGACCGCATTGCCGACCAGATTGGACACGACCTGCGCCAACCGGTCGCCGTCGCCATCGCCATCCAGATCGCCCTCGGTGCGCAGGTCGATCGTGGTGTGCGGATTGGCCTGCGCCACTTCGCCCACCACGCTGTGCACCACCTCGCCCAGGTTGCATGGGCCGAACTGCATCGGCAAACCATCGGTGCGCAGGCGCGAAAAATCCAGTAATTGCTCGACCATGCGCGACATGCGGTGCGCGCTGTTTTCCAGGTGTTCCAGCGTGCGCGCAGCCGAGCTGTCCGCATCGACATCCAGGCCGAGTTTGTCGGCGCACAGCAGGATCACCGACAGCGGTGTGCGCAGGTCGTGGGTGAGCACGGCCATCATGGTCTCGTTGAGCTTGAGCGCGCGTTCGAGCGAAGCATTTCTCGCCTTGAGCAGCCGCCGCTGCTGATACAACTCGATGAACACGTTGACCTTGCTCAGGATGACGTGCGGCTCGATCGGCTTGTGCAGAAAATCCACGGCGCCGGTTTCGTAACCCTGGAAGGCGCGCATCGGATCGTTCGGCGAGGCGGTCAGGAAAATGATCGGCACATGCCGGGTGCGCTGCGAACCGCGCATCAATTCCGCCAGCGAAAACCCGTCCATTTCCGGCATGTGCACGTCCAGCAGCGCCAATGCCACGTCGTGTTCGAGCAGTAGTTCCAGCGCCTGCGCACCGGAGGCGGCGCACAGCACGCGGATGCCGTCGCGTTGCAGCAGCGCTTCCATGGCCACCAGATTCTGCGGCACATCGTCCACGATCAGGATCTTGGTCGATTCGGTGTCGTCGCTGCTTGCAGCCAGGCCGGTCGCGGTAAGGTTCATGCGTGAAAGGCTTCCAGTCGGGTGCAGATGGCTTGCAAGGTCAGCACCGCATCGGCGCCGGCGTGAGCGAGAGCGGAGGCGGGCATCAGCGACGCGGCGGCGTCATCGGGGCGCTGGATCCAGGCCGTGCCGCCCACAGCACGCACCGCGGCCATACCGGCGCTGCCGTCGCTGCTGGCACCGGTGAGCAGGATTGCCAGCAGGCGTTCGCCGAAGACATCGGCAGCCGATTCGAACAGCAGGTCGATCGCCGGGCGCGAAAACAACACCGGGGCATCCATCGACAACGCCAGGCTCTGGCGGTTTTCCACCAGCAGGTGGTAGTCGGGCGGGGCGATGGTGACGGTGCCGGGCAGCAGCGGCTGCTTGTCTTCGGCCTCGCGCACCGGCAGCGCGCAGCGCGCGTCCATCAGCTCGGCGATGTGGCTGGGGCGGTCGCGCGGCAGATGCAGCACGACCAACACCGGCATCGGCAAATCTGCCGGCAGCCCGGACAACAACGCCTGCAGGGCCATCACGCCACCGGCGGATGCACCGATCACGATCGCATCGAAACGCTGTGCTGCAGACGCGTAGCTCATGCGGCTTTCCGATACAGCCGCTGCTCGCGCGCGCAGGCTTCGAAGGCCTGCGCGTGCGCGCCGAACTGCAGCGACTCCTTGCTGCCCAACCCGAGAAAGCCGCGATGCACCAATGCGTCGTAGAACAACCCCACCGCACGATCCTGCAAGCTGCGGTTGAAATAGATCAGCACGTTGCGGCACGACACCAGGTGGACTTCGGAAAACACCGTGTCGGTCGCCAGGCTGTGGTCGGCGAAAACGATATTGCGTTTCAGGCGCCGGTCGAACACCGCACCGTCGTAAGCGGTGGTGTAGTAGTCCGACAGCGAAGTGCGGCCACCGGCGTCCAGATAGTTACGGCTGAACTGCGCGATACGATCGATGCCATAGGCGCCGGCTTCGGCCATGCTCAGCGCTTCGGGGTTGATGTCGGTGGCGTAGATCACCGCCTTTTCCAACAGGCCTTCTTCGTGCAGCAGGATGGCCAGGGACCAGACTTCTTCGCCGGTACTGCAGCCTGCCACCCAGAGCTTGATCGAGGGATAGGTGCGCAACACCGGCACCGCATGCTCGCGCAGGACGCGGAAATATGCCGGGTCACGGAACATTTCCGAGACCTGTACGGTGAAGAACTGCATTGCCTGCGCGAAGGTGTCCGGCTCGTGCAGCAGACGGTGCTGTAGATCGGCCACGCGCGCGCAGTCGAAACGCGCCATTGCGTGGCGCATGCGCCGTCGCAACGAGGACACCGCATAGTCGCGGAAGTCGTAGTGGTAGCGCTGGAACACCGCTTCCAGCAGCACGCGCAGTTCCAGGTCGAACAGCTCTACCGGGTTCATTGCCGCGAGCACCATACGCGGCAGAGCGAGACCAGCTTGTCCACGTCGATGGGCTTGGCGATGTAGTCGTTGGCGCCGGCTTCCAGGCAACGTTCGCGGTCGTCGGCCATGGCCTTGGCGGTCAGCGCGATGATGGGCAGATCCTGCCATTGACGATTGGCTCGGATCTGCCGCATCGCGGTGATGCCATCCATCTCCGGCATCATGATGTCCATCAGGACCAGGTCCACCTCGTGCTTGGCCAGGTGCTCCAGCGCCTCGCGGCCATTGCGTGCGATCTGCAGCGTGACGCCCAGCGGTTCGAGCACGCTGGACAGCGCAAAGATGTTGCGCACATCGTCTTCGGCCAGCAACACGGTGGCGCCGTCCAGCACCGCGTCGCGGCGGCGTGCTTCGCGCAGCAGGCGCTGCTGATCGCTGGGCAACGAGGCTTCCACGCTGTGCAGGAACAGCGTCACCTCATCGAGCAGGCGCTCCGGCGAGCGCACGCCCTTGATGATGATGCTCTTGGAATACCGGCGCAGGCCTTGCTCTTCGTCGCGGGTCAGTGCGCGCCCGGTGTAGACGATCACGGGAGGGAAGGCGACCGCGTCGTTGCCGGCCATGCGTTCGAGCAGGTCGTAGCCGCTGCCGTCGGGCAAGGCCAGATCGGTGACCATGCAATCGAAGGTGGATCCTGCCAGCTGATCCATCGCCTCGGCAATGCTGCCGACCGCCACGATGTCCAGTTGGTCGCGCGCCAGCAGCAATTGCAGGTTCGCGCGCAAGGCGCTGTCGTCTTCGACGATCAACAAACGACGCACTGCGCGTGCGTTGGTTTCTTCCAGCTGGCGGATCGCACCGGCCAGCAGTTCGCGTGTGGCCGGCTTGATCAGGTAGCCAACCGCACCAAGCTCCAGCGCAATCTGGCTGCGTTCCAACGCGGACACCACGTGGACAGGCACATGGCGTGTGGCCGGATCGCGCTTGAGGCGTTCGAGCACGCTCAGACCGGACGCATCCGGCAAGCCGATGTCGAGCAGGATGCCGCTGGGGCGCAGCTCAGCGGCCAGGCGCAGGGCTTCTTCTGCGTTGGGGGCCACCACGCAATCGAAATCCAGTTCGTGGGCAAGTTCCACCAGCGCTTGCGCAAAGCGGGTGTCGTCTTCCACCGCCAGGATCAGCCGGCCTGGGCGGCTGCGTTGGTCGCGATCGTCGTCGGCACGCTGGATCGGTTCAGCATTGGGCGAGGCGATCGGCACTGGCACCATGTGGGCCGCCGCAAGGGCAGGTGCGCCGGATTGCGCACCCAGCGTGCTGCCATTGCGTTGTTGCACGTGGGCTGCAGACGCCGGGACCGCGGCCGCGGCGGCGTTTGCAGCTGCATCGGCAGGGCTGATCACCTCCGCAGGTGCGCCATCGGTCGGCAATTCCAGCGTAAAGCAGCTGCCGCGCCCCGGCTCGCTGTCCACACTGATGCCGCCGCCCATGCGTTGCGCCAGGTCGCGCGAAATCGACAAACCCAACCCGGTACCGCCATAGCGGCGGCGCGTGCTGCCATCGGCCTGACGGAACGCTTCGAAGATCACCTCGCTCTGTTCGCGCGCGATGCCGATGCCGGTATCGGTCACCGCGAAGCGCACACGGCCAGGCGCATGCGCCTGGACCGTCAAGCCGACCTTGCCGTGTTCGGTGAACTTGATGGCGTTGGCCAACAGGTTCTTGAGGATCTGCTGCAGGCGCTGGTTGTCGACGACCAACTGTGCCGGCGCACCGGCAGCTGCCGTGATCTCCAATGCCAGGCCCTTCTGTCGTGCCAGCGGTTCGAAGGTTTCGCGCAGGCGTTGCAGCACCGAACCGGTGACGACCGTTTCGTCGGCCAACTCCACGTGCCCGGCTTCGATCTTGGACAGGTCCAGGATGTCGTTGATCAGCGCCAGCAGGTCGTTGTTGGACGACAGGATCGCCTGCGCATACTTCACCTGCTCGGCGCTGAGCGTGCCGTCCTTGTTGTCGGCCAGCAGCTTGGCCAGGATCAAGGCGCTGTTGAGCGGCGTGCGCAACTCGTGCGACATGTTGGCCAGAAATTCCGACTTGTAGCGCGATGCAGTGGACAATTCGTTGCTATTGCGCACCAGCTGATTCTGCGCGATCAACAAGGCCTGCTTCTGCGCTTCCAGTGCCTGGGTGCGCTCTTCCAGCTGCACGTTGGTCTGTTCTAGTTCTGCCTGCTGCACTTCCAGGTCGCTTTGCGACTGCTGCAGGCTACGGCTCTGTTCTTCGAGTTCCTCGTTGGCCACGCGCAGCTCTTCCTGCTGGGTCTGCAGTTCCTCGCTCTGTCGCTGGGTTTCTTCCAGCAAGGCCACCAGTTGCGCGCGCAGCAATGCGGTGCGCAGTGCCAGGCCGATGTTCTCGCCGCAGCGTGCCAGCAGTTCTTCTTCGCGCGAGCCGGCGGTGCGTGGGTCGGTCACGCGCCCGAGCTCGATGATGCCGATCACCCGGTCGTCGGCAGTGATCGGCGCCAGCAGCAACTCCTGGCAGCTGCTCTGGCCCAGCCCGGAGGCAATCTGCAGATGACCGGCGTCCATGCCGCGGATGCGACGCACTGTGCCACGTTGCAGCACCTCGCCGAGCTGGCCGGCAGAGGTCGGCAGCGTCTGCGGCAGATCGGGCGGCAATGCCGCACCACCCGTGAGTCGCAGACGGTCGCCCTCGATGCGATAGAGCGCACCGACCTGCGCATCCAGCGTCTGGCACAGTGCGCGCACCGCCGCGTCGGCCAGCTCCTGCGGCGCCTGATCGCCGCGCAAACTGGCCTCGACCGTGTTTTCTGCCTGCTGCAGCCACAGTGCCAATTCGGCCTGCCGGCGTGCGCGGATCGCCTGCATCACCACCAACGCCATTGCCAGGAACGACACGCCGCCAATGCTGCGATTGACCGAGGAAAAACTCGAATTCGTGCTCGGTGGCGCGAGCTGAAAACCAATCGCAAGCAAGACACACGACAGCACGCCCACGATGAGCGGCACCTGCGGGCGGTTCTGAAACACGGTCACGCCCACTGCCACGAAGTAGGTCAGCCACACCGCATACCCCAGCGGAGTCACCAGTTCCATGCCCAGCGTTCCAGCCATCAAGGCCCCCGCGATGACCCAAATCCAGCGGTCGCGTGTGGTCGAGATGGTTTGCATAAGGTGCGTGGACCGAACTGGAAGGGCGGTCATGGTAGCCGATAACTTTCACGCACAAATCGCCGGGAATTTGACGCTTTTTGCTGCCGGGTTGGCTTGCACGCAGCCTTCACGCAGCTATCAATATGGTCCCGCGCTTTTCTGGGGGAATCATCGCGCGATGGATGCGGACACGGCCGTCGACAGCGCGGGGCCGCTTTCTTACGACAGCCGGCAGTGTCAGCTGTTGGTGCAGAGCGTGTCCGATTATGCGATCTACATGCTCGATGTCGGTGGGTATATTCGCAGCTGGAACCCCGGCGGCGAGCGCATCAAGGGCTACAGCGCAAGCGACGTACTGGGCACGCATTTCTCGCGGTTCTACCTGCCCGAGGATGCGCAACACGACGAACCCAGCCGCAATCTGGAAATCGCCAAGCGGGAAGGGCGCTTCGCTGCCGAAGGTTGGCGCTTGCGCAAGGACGGCAGCCGGTTCTGGGCCAGCGTGGTGATCGAGCCGGTGCTGGAATTCGGCGTGCTGGTGGGGTTTGCAAAAGTCACTCGCGATCTGACCGAGCGTCGTGAGGCGCAGCATTTGCTGCAACAGGCGCAGCAGGCGTTGCTGCAATCGCAGAAGGTCGAAGCCTTGGGTCGGTTGACGCTGGGCATGGCCCACGATTTCAACAACCTGCTCACGGTGATGGTGACCAGCCTGGATCTGATTGCGCTGCGCGCAGGCGAGGACGCGCGCACCCGCATGTTGATCGAGGTGGCGCAAACTGCGGTGGATCGCGGCACCTTGCTGACGCGGCAACTGCTCGCTTTCGCGCGCGGTCAACAGTTGAATCCTGAGCGCCACCCGGTCAACGACATCGTGAACCGTTCGCTCGAACTGTTGCGGCGTGCCTGTCCGCCGGGTGTGAGCTTGTCGTTGCAGTTTGCCGACGCACTGCCGCATGTGCGCGTCGACCCTGGTCAGCTGGAGGCGGCGTTGCTCAATCTGGTCTTCAATAGTTGCGATGCGATGCCTTCTGGCGGCAGCATCGCGTTGCTCACTTCTGCTGCGCAACGATCCGAACCGTCAAGCCCACAAGGCGTCCGTCGCCTGTACGTCGCCCTTGCCGTACGCGACGATGGTCCGGGCATGTCCGCGCACGTTGCACAACGCGCCAGCGAGCCATTTTTTACCACCAAGGATGTCGGCAAGGGTTCCGGCCTGGGCTTGAGCCAGGTCTATGGTTTCGCATCCCAGTCCGGTGGCTTCGTCGAGCTTGAGACCGCACCTGGACGCGGCACTACCGTCACCGTGTTTCTCCCGGCCGTCGAGGAGGCCGAGCATGACTGAATCCCTTCGCCTGCTGATGGTGGAAGACCAAGAAGAACTGCGCGAATTGATCGGCGAAGCGCTGCGTGATGCCGGCATCAGCGTCGACACCGCCGATGATGGTCACAGCGCGCTGCGCATGGTGCGCGACAGCGGCCCGTACGACGTGGTGTTCAGCGATATCCGCATGCCCAACGGCATGTCGGGCATCGAACTGAGCGAGCAGGTGGCGCAACTGCTGCCGCAGGCGCGCGTGATTCTGGCCTCGGGGTTTGCCAAGGCGCAGTTGCCGCCGTTGCCGGCTCAGGTCGATTTCCTGCCCAAACCGTACCGCCTGCGTCAGCTCATCGACATGCTCAAGAGCACCCCAGCCAACGCGTAGACGTTGGCTGGGCGCGCGGCCTCAACGGCTCTGGTAGTACACCTTGTCGATGGTGATCTCCACCGGTGCAGCCGGTGGATCGGCCACCAGCATGAAGGGCTGTTTGACCGCCTGCAGATCCAGATCGTAGAAGGCACTGAACGGGATGCTCACCTCGTGCCAGGCGCCATCGCGCACCAGTCCGTACTGGTTGCCGCCAGCGGCAAAATCCACCCAGCTATCGCCGAAGCTGGTGTTGATACCGATCTTGAATGTCGACGGCGTGGTGGTCTTGACGTGCAGTTTCACTGCACCGCCAGCATACGCAGCGAGATTGCGGTAGTCGCTCTGGATGCCCAATCCAAACCATGCGCCGGCGTTGGCGCGGTAGGCCATGACACTGCCGCCTTCGAATGGCGCCTGCGCAATCGGGGTGAGATTGTTCCACAGATACAACTCGGCATCCTGGCCGAAGGTCAGCCGTGCACTGGTGTCGGCCTGTTCGGTAAACACCCCGAACCGGCCCGCGGGCACGGCATGTTGCGTGCCGACGTACAACTGCGACCCTGGGTTCTGATACAGGCGGATGTAATCGACCTCCATCTTGCCAGGAAGCGGGGCCGTCACCGCAGCAGGCGAGGTCACGCCAGTGAAGGTGCCGCCCACCGCCAGGTTGAGCAACAGATACTGCTGCTGATGGAATTCATGCAAGGAAGCGCCTTCGATGTTGGAAATCGCAAATTCGAAGTATTGCTGCCCGTCGATCGAGACGCGAATGAATTGCGGGTCCCAGGTCAATCGGTACACATGAAAATCGTCATGCAGATTCACCGGACTGGTGTAGCTGGTGTCGTAATCGGCCTGCGACCCGTTGTAGTCCCAGTGCACCGCCGCGCCGATGCGGCGGTTCGCGGTGCCATTGGCGATCGCGGCGGCCATGCCGGCCTCCATGAGGTCGATTTCGCCGCGGCCCGGCCACACGCCGATGGTGCCGAGCATCCAGTACGCCGGCCACAAACCGTTGCCCACCACCGGCGTTTTGATGCGTGCCTCCAGCGTGCCGTACGTGAAGTGCATGCGGCCTTCGGTCTTGAGCCGTGCTGAAGTGAACGGCATGCCGCCGAAGGCTTCGCGGCGTGCTTCGATCACCAACCTGCCGTTTTCGATCCGCGCATTCTCGGTGCGGCTGGTGTAGTACTGCATCTCGCCGTTGCCCCAGCCGCACAAGCCGATCTGGCATCCGTTGCCGACGTCGTAGGTCCATTTGGTACCGTCGACGGCAGGCCCGTTGAAGTTGTCTTCCCATACCAGCGTCTGCGCACTCGCGCTCGTTGTAAGCGCGACGCCAAGCAGAACCGCGAACTGCACAGTCACAGCGCGTAGTGTGTTCATTGCGAGCCTCTCCTGGTACCGAATCAAATCCGTGGAGGGGCGACGCTGAGCAGCGGCTGCCTGGGTGTCAAAGAAAATGTCGTGCGTGCTTCAGATTCGTGGTGTTCATTCCGGAATAATCAATCATTGGCATGATGCCGGTCGCAAACCCTGTCGGCGCCATGTTGCGCGGCAGCAGCCAGTGGCGCGGCGCATCGAGGAGGTGTGCCTTCCCCAATGCCGATTGCATGTCCGGACAAGCGACGCCGCGGCCGCCTCAGCCGAACTCGCTTGCAAGCGGTTGCAAGGCCGTTGTGGCCTGTGGTGCGCGTGCCCAGTGCGCATCGACGTGTCTGTGCACGATAGATGCCGCATGCTTTTGATGCGCCGGCACACGTCTTGGCGAGTGATTGCAGTCCAGTGCTTTCAACTCCGAAACCCGAGCCTCAACAACATCTGCCTTTAGAAATGGCGCATCGCCGTGCAATGCGATACGCATCCGGTACGCGCCTTGAACCTGTGGTCGCGCCGGCATGGCGACGTGACCGCCAGGCACATGAGAAATGCAACGATCGCGCCCCCCTTGCAAGGCGCGTCCGAACGAGGCAACACGGTGCCCACACGGCTGGCTGTGCCCGGCACGTAGGCCCTGTGCATTGCATCCGATCGCTCATTGCAGCTTGAGCATCACGATCGAATGCGCCGGCAGCGCCACCTTCACTGTCTTGCCCTGGACACGTGCGCCCTTGAATGTCACTGGCGCAACGGCCTGTGGCTGCGCATAGGTGTTGTACGTGGCGATCGCCGGTGCGGTCAGGATCTGTCCCTCCACCGCACGCAGCGGCAACCCTTCCACCTGCACGCTCACAGTCGCCGACGCGGTCGCGTCCAGATTGGTCAGTGCGACATACACATCGCCATCTTTTGCCTTGACCGCCGAGCCGTGTACTGCCGGCACCTGCGTGTCGCCATGACGGTATTGCGGTGTCTGCAATTGCAGCGGCAGGTGGGTGGCGTCCTGGTAGGGCTTGTAAAGCGCGAACACGTGGTAGGTCGGCGTCAGCACCATCTTGTCGCCATCGGTAAGGATCATCGCCTGCAGCACATTGACCATCTGCGCGATGTTGGCCATGCGCACGCGCTCGGCATGCTGGCTGAAGATGTCGAAGTTGAGAGACGCCACCAGCGCGTCGCGCAGGCTGTTTTGCTGCTGCAGGAAACCGGGATTGGTGCCTGGCAATGGCGCATACCAGGTGCCCCATTCGTCCACGACCAGAGCCACTTTCTTGGCTGGGTCGTACTTGTCCATGATCGCGCTGTGCTTGGTGATCAGCTCGTCCATCACCAGGGTGCGCGACAAGGTCTGGATCCACGCGGCTTCGTCGAACGTGGTCGAAGACGCGCGCGGCGGCCAGCCACCGGGAATAGTGTAGTAGTGCATGCTCAGCCCATCCATGAACTTGGTGGCCTCGCGCATCATCACTTCGGTCCAGTGATAGTCGTCGTCGCTTGGGCCAGGCGCGATCTTGAGAATCTTCTGGTTGGCCGGCGACTTGACGAAGGTCTGGTAGCGGCGAAACACATCGGCTGCGTACTCCACGCGCATATTGCCGCCGCAGCCCCATAACTCGTTGCCCACACCGAAGTAGGGGACCTGCCAGGGCGCATCGCGGCCATTGGCGCGGCGCTCGTTGGCCAGGCTCGAGCGTGTCGGCGCGGTCATGTATTCGGCCCACTGCGCGATCTCCTCCGGCGCAGCATCGCCCACGTTCCCGGCGATATAGGCCTGGGTGCCGAGCAGTTCGGTAAAGTCCATGAACTCGTGTGTGCCGAAACGGTTGGACTCTTCCACACCGCCCCAGTGCGTGTTGACCCGGATCGGGCGCTTGGCCGGCGTGCCGACGCCATCGCGCCAGTGATACTCGTCGGCGAAGCAACCTCCGGGCCAGCGGATGTTGGGGACGGCAATGGCTTTCAGTGCGGCGACCACGTCGTTGCGATAGCCGCGCGTGTTGGGAATCGGCGACTCCTCGCCCACCCACACGCCACCATAGATGCCGGTACCCAGATGCTCGGCGAATTGGCCGAACAGCTGCCGCGACACCTGCGCGCCGGGCTGGTCCACGCGCAACGTGCCGTTGACCTTGACCTTGACCTTGACCTTGACCTCGGCAGCGAAGCTGGCCGGCACGCTGGCAATCGAGGCGGCGACGAAAACGGCGTTCAACAGCTGCCTGCGCGATGCCTGCAACGCGGGGGAAATCCACTGCATCGGGTCGGTGCTCCTGTGCTGGTCGATGGTCGGGTGGGTGCTGCTGCGATGGGAAACGCGCTGCTAGCGTAGTGCCGGTGGCCGCCCTTTGTATTGCTGCAGCGCGGCCGTTGCAGGCGGGCGCGGCAGTCGCTTCGCCGCCGCAATCGCCTCGCCTGCCAGGATGTGCGCAGCAGCATGGTCGGCAGCCACCGCATGCGGCTATGCTCGCGGGCCATCTCATCGGCAGGACCATCCATGCAGCGAGTGTTCGGGCAGTTGCCAGACGGTTTCGAGATCCACGCGCTCACGCTACGCAGCGAGGCTGGTCTGGAAGCGGAAGTGCTCACCTATGGCGGCATCCTGCATACGCTGCAGTTGATCACCGCACAGGGTGTGGTGCCGCTGGTGCTGAACCTGCCGGATCTACCCGCCTATGCTGCCGACGGCGACAGCCTCAACATTCTGGTGGGCCGCTTCGGCAACCGCATCGCCGGTGCGCGTTACACCCTGGAGGGCGTCACCCACGTGCTGGCCGCCAATGAAGGGCGTAACCAGTTGCACGGCGGGCTGCGCGGCTTCGGGCGACGGGTGTGGAGCGTGCTGGAGCAGGCGCCGGACCAGGTGCTGCTGGGCTACGACTCACCCGATGGCGAAGAGGGCTACCCCGGCAATCTGCACGTGCGTGCGCGCCTGCAGCTTCACGGGCTGAGCCTGCAGCTGGACTTCGAAGCGCGCTGCGATGCCGCGACTGCGTTGAATCTTACCCATCACCCGTATTTCAATCTGTCCGGCGACCCGCAGCTGCGGGCCGCAGCGCAGGTGCTGCGCGTGCCGGCCGATCGCTACCTGCCGGTGGATGCCGAGTCGATCCCCACGGGCGAGATCGCATCGGTGACCGGTACGCCATTCGATTTCCGCCAGCCTGCCGCGCTGGCCGACAATACCGACACGGCGCATCCCCAGATCGTCCTCGGCAAGGGCTATGACCAGTGTCTGGTGCTGGCCGCCGACGCGGACTGCGTTGCCGAGCTGTACTCCCCGCACAGTGGCGTGGCGCTGCGCATCAGCAGCGATGCCCCGGCGGTGCAGGTGTACGAAGGCCAACATCTGGATGCCCACCATCCCGGGCTGGGCCGTGGCATATGCCTGGAGCCGCAGGATTATCCGGACGCCCCCAATCACCCCAGCTTTCCTTCGACCATCCTGCGGCCGGGCGAGACCTATCGCCGCCGTATCAGCTATCGCTTTGCCAACGCGGGGCCGGGCCAGCCCTGGGACGTCGTGCCCGCCGCGCTGGATGCGTGAGGGATTTCAGCGCTGAGGGGTTAGCTGGGCTGCGTCGTGCGGGCGCGACCCAGTGCCGCTGGTCGCAGTGTCAGTTCTGAAGTTGCCAGACCTTCAGTTGCCGTAGGCCTGGGTTGCCAGTGACCTGGTGCGGCTCTATGCCCGTCGCAGGCCGCACAAGATCGATCGATGCGCGCGGGGCCAGCGCACGCGTGCGCCCAATGCGCTCAACGCGGCCCCAGCACCAGCTCGATGACGAACTTGCTGCCGAAGAACGACAGCACCAGCAGCGCCATCGCGGTCAGCGTCCAGTGCACCGCCTTGGTGCCGCGCCAGCCATTGCGCCAGCGGCCGATCAGCAGCGCACCGAACACGATCCACGACAGGATGCTGAGCACGGTCTTTTGCAACAGCCGCTGCGCCAGGAAGTCCTGCACGAACAACAGGCCGGTCAGCAGGGTCAGGCTCAACAGCACAAAGCCCACCGTGATCGTGCGGAACAGCAGCGTTTCCAGCTCGGTCAGCGGTGGCAGTGCGCGCAGCCAGCTATGGAAATCGCGCCGCCGCAGCGCGCGTTCCTGCAGCCACAGCATGATTGCCAGCAGCGCTGCGATGCCCAGCGTGGCGTAGGCCAGCAAGGCCAGCCACGCGTGCAATTCGAGTCGCCAGCCCAGATCCGCGCTGGGCTCGTGGCCGTAGGCGTGGTAGCTGGCCAACAGGATCGCCGAAAGCGGGAACACCACCACACCCACTGCCGCCATCCGTCCGCGGCCACCGAACACCGCCGTCAGCGCAGCCATGCCCAGCCCGCATAACGACAGTGCCGCGAAGAAGTGCATGTCCGGCCCGCCCGCGGTGCGCACGGCCACCAGCACGTGGTAACCGGCGTGCAACGCCACTGCAGCCAATGCGGGCGCCAGCCAGCGCGCAGGCGACTGGTTGCCATCGCGCAACACCGCCCGGGTGAGCAGCGCCGTGGCCAGCAGATACAGGGCGAACGCGATGAGAACGATTGTCATCGTGGAAGTTTCGCATGGTGGGACGGGGATTGGGGATTGGGGAGTCGGAAATCGGGAATCGGAGAAGCCTGGGCTGCGAGTCGCTTGGGTGTTTGCTGGCAGGCAGGTGGGCGGGACCTCGCAGCGGGGGCGCGCCTGATGAAGCGGGGGGGGCACCGCAGTAGAGCGCCTGTTGCTGGCCTTGCTGCCGTTTTTTGCTAGTTGCGGTGGTGGTCCAGGGGGATTGCCCGCGTCGCAGCGCGTTCGAAGAATTTCCACGGGCTACGTTGCCGGGGTGGGCCGGCCGGGCGCCGGGGCAGGCCGCCAGCCGGTGCCGCTATAATCGGCACCCGTTTCCCCTCCGCGGTCCTTTGCGCATGTTCGAGTCTCTTACCCAACGTCTCTCCGGCACCATGGAGCGCCTGCGCGGCCGCGGCCGCCTGACCGAGGAGAACATCCGCGAAGCCACCCGCGAAGTGCGCATCGCCCTGCTCGAGGCCGACGTCGCGCTGCCGGTGGTGCAGGCGCTGATCGAGCGCATCAAGGTGCGCGCAGTCGGTCAGGAAGTGCTCAAGTCGCTGACCCCGGGCCAGGCGCTGATCAAGGTGGTACGCGACGAGCTCACCGCCGTCATGGGCGCGGCCGCAACCGACCTCAACCTCAACGTGCCGGCGCCGGCCATCGTCCTGATGGCGGGCCTGCAGGGTGCAGGCAAGACCACCACGGTCGGCAAGCTCGCCAAGCACCTGAAAGAAAAGCGCAAGAAAAAGGTCATGGTGGTCTCGGCCGACATCTATCGCCCGGCCGCGATCGAGCAGCTCAAGACCCTGGCCGAACAGGTCGGGGTGCTGTTCTTCGCCTCCGATGCGTCGCAGAAGCCGGTCGACATCGTGCGTGCCGCCATCAGCGATGCGCGCAAGTCCTTCGTCGACGTGCTGCTGGTCGATACCGCCGGTCGCCTGGCGATCGATGCGGCGATGATGGACGAGATCAAGACGCTGCACGCCGCGGTCAACCCCACCGAAACCCTGTTCGTGGTCGATGCCATGACCGGCCAGGACGCGGCCAACACCGCCAAGGCCTTCGGCGAGGCGCTGCCGCTGACCGGCGTGGTGCTGACCAAGACCGACGGCGACGCCCGCGGCGGTGCCGCACTGAGCGTGCGCTACATCACCGGCAAGCCGATCAAGTTCGTCGGTACCGGCGAAAAGACCGACGGCCTGGATGTGTTCCATCCCGACCGCGTCGCCAGCCGCATCCTGGACATGGGCGACGTGCTGTCGCTGGTGGAGCAGGTCGAGCACAGCGTCGACCAGGAAAAGGCCGCCAAGCTTGCGGCCAAGGTCGCCAAGGGCAAGAAGTTCGACCTCAACGACATGAAGGAACAGCTCGAGCAGATGCAGAACATGGGCGGTATCCATGGGCTGATGGACAAGCTGCCAGGCATGGGCCAGATCCCGGACAACGTCAAGCAGCAGGTCACCGGCAAGGAAGTGCCGCGCATGATCGCCATCATCAATTCGATGACCAAGAAAGAGCGGCGCAACCCGGCGCTGCTCAACGGCTCGCGCCGTGCCCGCATCGCACGCGGTTCGGGCATGCAGCCGGCCGACGTCAACAAGCTGATGAAGCAGTACCAGCAGATGGAAAAGATGATGGGCAAGCTGGCCGGCGGCGGCATGAAGGGCCTGATGCGCAACATGAAGGGCATGATGGGCGCCATGGGCGGCCGCGGCGGCATGCCGTTCCGCTGAGCAACCTGCGCACGCCGCGCCGCGAAGCCATTCGCAGGCCCTCAGTGCGTGCATCGTGCGCTGGCCTTGTGCTTGCGTGGCAGGCCACATCAGCGTAGGCGGCCGTTACGTCAGGTCTCGTCCTCTGGCGGTGCAACCTGCGGGTTGTCGCATGTATCACCGCCCGTTTGCGTGGCGCGTGCAGACGTATAGACGGCACTGTTCACTGCTGAAGACGCGGGCGACGCCAGCGGTGCCGCGCAGGCGATCGCTCGTCTGGCACAGCTCGACGCAACAGCTCCATCATCCGTTGCCACTGCCCGGTCAATGCGCCGATCGCATGCGAGGCGAGGGACGTCTGCTCAAGCTGTTCCGTGGACCGGAGCTGGACCATGCGTGGCGAGCGCAATGCCGGCTGGTTGCACGCAGCGTACCTGTCCTGCCGATGGCGATGAGGGCCTGCAATTGCGGCTATTCGGGCCACCGGCACGTCGCACCCAAGCGGCTTCGGCGTTTATCGATTTAGCGCTTGTGAGGCGCTTGTCTACAGCGTCGCAGCGCCGGCGTGCTTCGCGTTGGAGAACGTCTGGGTCGAAGAGTGGTAACGGCAACGCATGCCGATGCCGGCGCATCAGGCGCAGCGACCATCTGCGGCGCAGCCGCCAGACCGGCGCGGCAGGTGCCCGTGTCTGTGCCGGCATCAGCGTCTGCCCATCGCGGTTACCATGCGCCATCTCATGGTGTGCGAAGTGATTGATGACCAGATTTTCC
The DNA here is from genome assembly GCF_017746155.1 of Xanthomonas sp. D-36-1. Taxonomy (NCBI): domain Bacteria; kingdom Pseudomonadati; phylum Pseudomonadota; class Gammaproteobacteria; order Lysobacterales; family Lysobacteraceae; genus Xanthomonas; species Xanthomonas sp. D-36-1. The sequence goes on along the minus strand of NZ_JAGHWR010000062.1, from coordinate 23,840 downwards.
AACGTCGATGCCTTCCAGCAGCGCTTTGGGCTGCGCTTGCCGATCCTGCTCAGTCCCATGGCCGGCGCCTGCCCGGTGCCGTTGTCGGCGGCGGTTGCCAACGCCGGTGGCATGGGCGCGATGGGGGCCGTGTTATCGCAGCCGCACGACATCGTGGCGTGGATGGCGGCATTCCGTGAAGCCAGCGCAGGGCCTGCGCAGATCAATCTTTGGATTCCCGACCCGGCACCTGCGCGCGATGCGGCCACCGAAGCGCGCCTGCGCGCGTTTCTTGCGCAGTGGGGGCCACCGGTGCCGGAGACGGCGGGCGATGCGACACCTGCCGATTTCGACGCGCAATTGGATGCCTTGCTCGCCGCGCGGCCAGCAGTCGCTTCATCGATCATGGGCGTGTTCCGGCCCGATCAGGTGGCACGTCTGACGAATGCCGGGATCGCCTGGTTCGCCTGCGCCACCACATTGGACGAAGCGCTTGCGGCGCAGGCAGCAGGCGCCGATGCAGTGGTTGCGCAAGGGGCCGAAGCCGGTGGCCATCGCGGTGCGTTCGAGGCCGGTCGCGCCGCGCAGCAGATGACCGGGCTATTGGCGTTGTTGCCGCGTCTGGTCGATCGTCTCGATATCCCGGTCATCGCGGCCGGCGGCATCGCCGATGCGCGCGGCATTGCGGCAGCGCTGACCTTGGGCGCAAGCGCCGTGCAGATCGGCACCGGCTTGCTACGCGCGCCCGAAGCTGCATTGCCGAGCGCCTGGGCCGATGCGTTATCTCAGGCAGAGCCGGAGCACGCCCAGCCAACCCGTGCGTTCTCGGGCCGGTTGGGGCGCGCGCTGACCACGCCGTATGTCCGTGCAGCAAACGCTGCAGACGCACCGCCACCCGCGCCATACCCGGTGCAGCGCGGGCTCACCGCACCGATGCGCCAGGCCGCTGCGCGCGACAACCGCCTGGATGCGATGCAGGCCTGGGCCGGCCAATCCGCCTGGATGGCGCCCGCACAACCGGCTGCGCAGGTCGTGACGCAGTGGTGGGAACAGGCGCAGGCGTTGTTGTGCCGTTGATCTTCTGCAATGGCATCGCCGCTACCGCGCAGCAGCTCGGTGCCGCGGCGTTGAACAATTACGGTCACTTCACCACGTTGCAGGTGCGCGATAACGCTGCACTTGGTCTGGACCTGCATCTGCAACGTCTGCAGCACGACAGCGCAGCCCTGTTTGGTGCTGCTGCCGATCCCGACGCCATTCGCGCGCAGTTGCGCGTTGCGTTGTCGGCTGCCGGCAGCACCGATGCGAGCGTGCGCATTACGGTGTTTTCGCAGGAGTTCGACCTGCGCGATCCATCGCGCGCTGTCGCACTGGATGTGTTGACCTCGCTCTCGCCCGCCGCGCAGATGCCAGCGATCGCTGTGCGCGTGCAGCCGGCCAATTACGTGCGCGAGCAGCCGCTGTGCAAGCACGTCGGCACCTTCGCGCTGCTGCAGCTGCGCCGTCAGGCAATGCTTGCCGGGTTCGACGATGCGCTGCTGATCGATTCGCAAGACCGGCTCGTGGAGGGTGCGTTCTGGAATCTGGGCCTGTGGCAGCAGGGCAGGGTCGTGTGGCCGCAGGGGCCTGCCCTGCCCGGCACCCGGCAGCGTCTGTTGCAGGCCGGGCTGCAAACGCTTGGCATCGAGCAGGACGCGCGCCCGGTCACGCTGGGCGAGCTCCAGGCATTCGATGGCGGCTTCAGCTGCAATGCGCGCGGGCAACAAGCGTTGGCGGCGGTCGGGTCTGTGCAGTGGCCGGACGCCGCCGCCCAGCTGGCGATTCTGGAACGGGCGCTGCAAACCCAAGCCTGGCAAGCGATCTGAGCGTTTCAGGGGCGACTTGGCTTCGCTGCCGGAGCCCGTTATAATCGCCGGCTTACCGCGCCACTCTGGCGACTGGGCAACTCAGGAAAACAACACCATGGTCAAGATCCGACTGACCCGCGGCGGCGCCAAGAAGCGTCCGTTCTACCACATCATCGTGACCGACGTGCGCAGCGCGCGCGACGGCCGCAACATCGAGCGTCTGGGTTACTACAACCCGGTTGCCCAGGGCGCAGAACCGCGCATCGTGCTGGACGTCGCACGCGTCGACCATTGGGTCGGCAACGGCGCGCAGCTGACCGACAAGGTGCGTAACCTGTATCGCGAAGCCAAGTCTCAGGCCGCTGCGGCCTGATCTTGAGGGCCGGGTATCGCTACCTGGCCCAGAGTCGACGCAGATGAAGCAGACCGAGCGCCGCATCCTGTTAGGCAGGATTGTCGGCGCTTTTGGTGTCAAGGGTGAGCTGAAGCTCGAATCCTGGACCGAGCCACGGACCGCCATCTTCCGGTATCAGCCGTGGATCGTGCGCACGCCGTCCGGACAGGAGTCGGTGGTCAGCGGCGTGCGCGGGCGCGATCAGGGCAAGAATCTGATTGCGGTGTTCCCCGGCGTCACCGACCGAGACACGGTCGAAGCCATGCACGGGACTGAAATCTACGTCGCGCGCAGTGCGTTGCCGCCGCCCAAGCCCGACGAATATTACTGGGTGGATCTGGAAGAATTGCAGGTGGAAACCGTCGAAGGCGTCAAGCTGGGCACGGTGTCGCACCTGTTCTCCACCGGCTCCAACGACGTGGTGATGGTGCGTGGCGATCGCGAACGGATGATTCCGTTTGTGTTTCCGGATTTCGTCAAGTCGGTGGATTTCGAGGCCAACCTGATCGTGGTGGACTGGGATCCGGATTTTTGATCAAAGTGGTGCTTCGGCGCTGCTCTTGCTCTCTCCATTCCCCAACCCGGCTCCGATTCTCCAGTGCGCATCGACGTCATCAGCCTGTTCCCCGAGTTCATCGCGCAATGCGCGGCGTTCGGCGTGGTCGGGCGGGCGCAGGAGCGCGGCTTGCTGGAATTGCAGGGCTGGAACCCGCGCGAGCATGCGCAGGGCAACTATCGCCGCGTGGACGACCGTCCGTTCGGTGGCGGGCCCGGCATGGTGATGCTGATCGAGCCGCTGCGGGCCTGCCTGGATGCGGTGCAAGCGGCAGACGCGCGGCCAGCGCCGGTGATCTATCTCAGCCCGCAAGGGCGGCCGCTCACGCAGGTGCTTGCACGCGAGTTGGCGCAGTTGCCGCGCATGGTGCTGGTGTGTGGCCGCTATGAAGGCGTGGACGAGCGCTTTCTGGCGCAGGCGGTGGATATGGAAATCTCCATCGGCGACTACGTATTGTCCGGCGGTGAATTGGGTGCAGCGGTTGTCGTGGACGTGGTGGCGCGGTTGCAGGACGGTGTATTGAACGACGCCGAATCTGCCGCCCAGGACAGTTTTGAAGGCCCGCAAGGCCTGCTCGATTGCCCGCATTACAGCCATCCGGCAACCCATGCATGGGGCGATGTGCCGGATGTGCTGCGATCAGGCAACCATGCGGCGATTGCGCGCTGGCGCCGGAAGCAGTCGCTGGGACGGACCTGGTTGCGCCGCCCGGACCTGCTCGACGAGGCGGGGCTGGAGAAGAACGATCGCCGTCTGCTGGACGAGTTTCGCCGCGAACTCGCCCCGGGTGACGAGAAATAAGGGCTTACCCCTAGCTCTTGCAAGATTGATTGAGGTACAATATTCGGCTTGCTGGCCAGCCTTGCGTCTGGCCCTCCTACGAACCTCGCGCAATCGCCGTGCGGCGACTGCCGGTCCAATATCACCAGACACGCGGTGCCCACCATGAGCAAACTCAACAAGACCATCCTGGCTGACTTCGAAGCCGCCCAGATCCAGCGCAAGCTGCCGGAATTCAACCAGGGCGACACCGTTGTGGTGAACGTCAAGGTGAAGGAAGGCAACCGCGAGCGCGTGCAGGCCTATGAGGGCGTGGTGATCGGTACCAAGAATGCCGGCCTGAACTCTTCCTTCACCGTGCGCAAGATTTCGCACGGCTTCGGCGTTGAGCGCGTGTTCCAGACCCACAGCGCCATCATCGACTCGGTCGAAGTGAAGCGTCGCGGCAAGGTGCGCGCCGGTAAGCTGTACTACCTGCGTGGTCTGGAAGGCAAGGCTGCCCGCATCAAGGAAGATCTGGCCGCCGCTGCGCAGGCCAAGGCCGCTCGCCAGGCTGCTGCCAAGGCTGAGTAAGCCATATTGGCGGGCCGGTCCCGCCACTGCCAAACAGCCGCCTTCGGGCGGCTGTTTGCGTTTGTGGGAAGGCATGTTTGGTTGCGGCATCCACGCATGATGCACGCCGCGCCTTGCGGGAATGCCTGCAGCAACCACGCGCGCTCGATCGGGAGTGGTCGGCGTGCAGAGGTTAGTACCCATGGCCCAATGACGGTTCCAGGCGCACGCGCCCGGAATGGCTGCGGACCCGGCGATACGCCTGCCGCAAACGCAACTAACGCTGCGGTGCCCGCGGCCCGCCTGGCGCGTCGGTGAGCGGGGCTGGGTCGGCGACCGGCGAGGCCGGATGCGCCGGCACTTCCGCTGCAGCCGCAAGTTCCGCCGGATGCGTGGGTGTGGTCAGCATGCGCGCCTTGCGCCAGCCGCCCCAGCGGTAATACGCCAGCGACAGCAGCATCGAACAGGCCGAACTGATCGGAAAGCTCCACCACACCGCATCGGCGCCCAGATGCGGCAGCAGCACGTTGGCCAACGGCACACGTACGCCCCACAACGAAAAGGCCAGGATCAACAACGGCGGAATCACCGCACCGGTGGCGCGGACCACACCCGAAACCACGAAGCTGACACCGAATAGCAGGAACGACCAGATCGCGATGTGGTTGAGGTGTCGCGCAACCTCCAGCGTGGCGCTGCCTTCGGGCAGAAACAGGGCCAGGGTCCAGCGATCGAACACGATCAGCAGCACGATCAGCAGGCCCGTCATCAGGAAATTGGCGGCGATGCTGGTACGCGCCACCGCATCCACGCGCGACCACAGGCCGGCGCCCACATTCTGCGCGGCCATCGACGAACAAGCGGCGCCCACCGCCATGGCCGGCATCTGCACATAGTTCCATAGCTGCAATCCTGCGCCGAACGCTGCAGCGGTTTCGGTGCCGAAGCCATTGACCAGCGACAACATGGCGATCATCGACAGCGAGATCATCACCATCTGCAGGCCCATCGGCACGCCTTTGACGATCAACGCGCGCAGGATGGCTGGGTCGATGCGAAACAGCCGCAAGTCGTTTCGGCCCAGCCACAAGACATGGCGTTTTTTACGCAAATACACCAGCAATCCGGCCAGTGCGACGACCTGCGCGATCAACGTGGCCCAGGCCGCACCGGCAATGCCCAACGCCGGAAACGGGCCGATGCCGAACAACAGCAGCGGGTTGAACACGATATCCAGCAGCACCGACAGCAATAAGAAACGGAACGGCGTGCGCGCATCGCCGGTGCCGCGCAATGCAGCCGACAGGAAGGCGAACAGATACAGCGTGGGCATCGCCAGGAAGATCACCCGCAGATAGTCTTCGGCCAGCGCTTGCGAGGCGGCGGGCGTGCCCATGGCGGTCAGCAAATGCGGCGCCAGGTACCAGCCCAGCACGGCGATCACGGCCGACAGCCCGCCGAAGAAGCTCGCGCTGGTGCCCATCACCTTGCGCGCCTGGGCGATATCGCGCGCCCCCATCGCCTGGCCGATCAGGATGGTCGAGGCCATGCCGATGCCGAACACCGAGCCGATCAGGAAGAACATGATGCTGTTGGCATTGGCCGCCGCGGTCAGCGCTTCTTCGCCGAGATAGCGGCCGATCCAGATCGCGTTGATCGATCCATTGAGCGACTGGGCGATGTTGCCGGCCATGATCGGCAGTGCGAACAACAGCAGGTTCTTGCCGATCGGGCCTTCGGTCAGGACAGCGGATTTGGGCATCGCAGTCGTATCGTCGCGCAGAAGGTGCGCACACTAGCATTGCCCGGGTGAGCCCGGATGCAGCGCACTTGCGGCTATGTGGCGTGGGGCGCGCCGATCGTGGAGCACGCTGCGCGCCTTGCCTGGCAGCGGCATGCGAAGCTGCCTAGGGTTTGTGCCTGCATCGCAACGCGGCAGGTGGGCCTGGCGAGGATGGGGAAGCGTGTATCGGCTGGGCTGCAGCCATGGTCGGACGTATTCGACAGCTGGCCTGCTGATGCGCCGGCCGATCACTGCATCGCGGTTGGATTCCTATGGATGCGGCCATTCGTCTGAGACCCGAATGCAGGATCGCTGCGTGGCCCAAAGCAGCAAGGACGCAAAGCCCACTATGCTGTCGCGATGGTGATCCGTGCGACCCGTTTACTGCATCTGCTCGACGCCCTGCGCGGACGACGTCGGCCCGTGGCCGGTGCCCAGCTCGCCGCAGCGCTGGGCGTCAGCCTGCGCACGCTGTACCGCGATATCGCCACCTTGCGCGCGCAGGGCGCCGATATTCTCGGCGATCCCGGCGTCGGCTACGTGTTGCGTCCAGGCTTCCTGCTGCCGGCACTGAATTTCACCGAGGACGAACTGGAGGCCTTGACCCTGGGCGCGCGCTGGGTGGGGCGCCAGGCCGATCCGGAACTGGCGCAGGCGGCGCAGCGCGCGGTGGCGCGCATCACCGCCACGCTGCCCGGTACCCTGCGCGCATCGATCGAGACCAGCGGGCTGCTGGTACCCGCGGCCGATGCCGCGCAACCGGCCGCACCGTGGCTGCCGATCCTGCGTCGCGGCATCCGGCTCGAACACGTGCTGCGGATGGACTACGCCGATGCCGAAGGCGCTGCCTCGCAACGGCGGGTCTGGCCGTTCGCGATGGCCTTTCTCGGCGGCTACGGCATGATCGCCACGTGGTGCGAACTGCGCGGCGACTTCCGCCACTTCCGTGCCGACCGGGTGCTGGCCCTGGCCGACGACGGCGAACGCTATCCCTCGCGCCGGCATCTACTGATCAAGCGCTGGCGCGCGGCGACCGGCTACGGAGCCGACTGCTGACAGCAGCTGTCAGCAGGGCAGGACCAGACTGAAGGCTGTCCACCAGGAAGTCTGCCCATGTCCACCGAGATCGTGCTCTACACCCACCCGCTGTCACGCGGCCGTGTCGCCCGCTGGATGCTGGAGGAAACCGGCCTGCCGTACCGGGCGGTCATCCTCGACTACGGCATCACGATGAAGGCGCCGGACTATCTGGCGATCAACCCGATGGGCAAGGTGCCTGCGCTGCGCCATGGCGACACGGTCGTCACCGAGAACGCTGCGATCTGTGCCTACCTGGCGGACCTGGTGCCGGAGCGGCACCTGGCGCCGCCGCCGGGATCGCCGGCGCGCGCCGATTATTACCGCTGGCTGTTTTTCCTGGCCGGCCCAGTGGAGGCGCTGCTGACCGCGAAGGAAAGCGGCGTGCTGGCACCGGCACGCAGCGCCGGCTACGGCCACGAGGCGGACCTTCTGCAGACCCTGGAACAGGCGGTCGCGGGCCGCGAACACCTGGCCGGCGAGTGCTTCAGCGCGGCCGACCTGTACATGGCGGCGGTGGTGGGTTTCTACACGCGTACCGGCGTGCTGGAGCCGCGTCCTGCGTTTACCGCCTTCGCGCAACGGCATGCCGCCCGCCCTGCGGCACTGCATGCCAACGCTACCGACGATGCGTTGATCGCGGCGCATCCGAACCCGGACATGCCGCGCACCGTGGATACAACGAACAGCTAGCGGAGGCGGCGGTTCGCCGGCGGTCGTGCCCTGCGGTGCGGACCAAGCCGCACCTGGTCCTGCCCGCTTGAGTTTCGCAGCCGTGGCCCAAACATCGGGTGTGGCGCACGCCATCGTCGCCGAAGACGCCGGCAACCGAGCCGGCGTTTGCGCAAGATCGCAGCGCACGCACGCACGCATGCACTGCGCGCTGCGCAAGCCAACGCACGACACGAGACCGCGAGACGAATGAATCTAGAGTTGGAACAGGCGAGGACGGTCAGGCTGGATGTCTGGCTGTGGGCAGCGCGCTTTTTCAAGACGCGCAGCCTGGCCAAGAACGCAGTGGAAACCGGCAAGGTAGACGTGGCTGGACAGCGTCCCAAGCCGTCGCGCGCGGTGCGCAGCGGCGAACAACTGCGTATCGACCGCGGCGGCGAAATCTTCGAGATCACCGTTGCCGCGCTCAGCGATGTGCGCGGCCCGGCGCCGGTCGCGCAGGCGCTGTACATCGAAAGCGACAGCTCGCGCGAGGCCCGCGCGCAATGGCGCCAGCAGCGCGCTGCCGAGCGCACCGGCTACCGGGCGCCCGAGGGTAAACCGGACAAGCGTGCGCGACGCCTGATCACGGCATTGGGCGATATCGACGCGTTGTAGCGCACTGTCGCAACAGGCTGCCATGCAATAGACCCGCAAACGCAAACGCCCCGGTGATTCGGGGCGTTTGCGTTACCAGGCACACGCACCTGCGTGTTGGCAGGTGGGTGTGAGTGTGGACGCTTAGGTCAGATCGAAGCGATCCAGCTGCATCACCTTGGTCCAGGCGGCGACGAAGTCGTGCACGAACTTCTCCTGCGCATCGGCGCTGGCGTAGACCTCGGCCACCGCACGCAGGATGGAGTTGGAGCCGAACACCAGGTCCACGCGCGTGCCGGTCCAGCGAAGGTCGCCGGTGCTGCGGTGGCGGCCTTCGAACACGTCCTTCGCCTCCGAGGTGGCCTTCCACTCGGTGCGCATGTCGAGCAGGTTGGCAAAGAAGTCGTTGCTCAACACACCCGGGCGGCTGGTGAAGACGCCGTTCTTGGAGTCATCCACATTGGCGCCCAGCACGCGCAGGCCGCCGACCAGCACGGTCAACTCCGGTGCGGTGAGGGTGAGCAGCTGGGCCTTGTCGATCAACAGCGCTTCGGCCGGCACTGCGTAGCGGCGCTTGGCGAAGTTGCGGAAGCCATCGGCCACCGGTTCGAGCACGGCGAAGGATTCCACATCGGTCTGTTCCTGCGACGCATCGGTGCGGCCGGGTGCGAACGGCACGGTCACCTGGTGGCCAGCGGCTTGCGCTGCGTGTTCCACTGCGGCGTTGCCGGCCAGCACGATCAGGTCGGCCAGCGAGATCTTCTTGCCACCCGATTGCGTAGCGTTGAAGTCGGCCTGGATGCGTTCCAGCGTTGCGAGCACCTTGGCCAGTTGCTCGGGCTGATTGGCCTGCCACTCCTTCTGCGGGGCCAGGCGGATACGCGCACCGTTGGCGCCGCCACGTTTGTCCGAGCCACGGAACGTGGAGGCCGACGCCCATGCAGTGGATACCAGGTGCGCCACGCTCAGGCCCGAGGCCAGGACGGTCTGCTTGAGCGCGGCGGCGTCCTGCGCATCGACCAGTGCGTGATCGACCGCCGGCACCGGGTCCTGCCACACCAACTCTTCAGCAGGCACATCAGCGCCGAGGTAGCGTGCGCGTGGGCCCATGTCGCGGTGGGTGAGCTTGAACCAGGCGCGAGCGAAGGCATCGGCGAATTGTTCGGGATGCTGCTGGAAACGCCGCGAGATGGCCTCGTACGCGGGGTCGAAGCGCAGCGCCAGGTCGGTGGTCAGCATCGTCGGGCGATGCTTCCTGGAGGCGTCGTGCGCGTCGGGAATGATGGCGTCGGCGTTCTTGGCCACCCACTGATGCGCGCCGGCCGGGCTTTTGCTCAGCTCCCACTCGAAACCGAACAGATGGTCGAAGTAATCGTTGCTCCATTGCGCAGGCGTGGTGGTCCAGGTGACTTCCAGACCGCTGGTGATGGTGTCGGCGCCCTTGCCGCTACCGTAGCGGTTATGCCAGCCGAAGCCCTGGCTTTCCAGCTCGCCGGCTTCGGGTTCGGCGCCCACGTTGTCGGCCGGGCCGGCGCCGTGGGTCTTGCCGAAGGTGTGGCCGCCAGCGATCAGCGCCACGGTCTCTTCGTCGTTCATGGCCATGCGCGCGAAGGTGTCGCGGATGTCGCGCGCAGAGGCGATCGGGTCGGGGTTACCGTCCGGGCCTTCCGGATTGACGTAGATCAGGCCCATCTGCACGGCGGCCAGCGGGTTTTCCAGGTCGCGGGTATGCGGCACCTGGCTGTCGTCGTCCTTCACCAGCACCCCGTGCGCTTCGTCCACGCCCGGCGAGCCGCGCGAATAGCGTTCGTCGCCACCCAGCCACTTGGTTTCGCGGCCCCAGTACAGGTCCTGATCCGGCTCCCAGGTGTCTTCGCGGCCGCCGGCAAAACCGAAGGTCTTCAAGCCCATCGATTCCAACGCGATGTTGCCGGTGAGAATTATCAGATCGGCCCAGGAAATGGCCTGGCCGTACTTTTGCTTGATCGGCCACAGCAGGCGGCGCGCCTTGTCCAGGCTGACGTTGTCCGGCCAGCTGTTGAGCGGGGCGAAGCGCTGCTGCCCACGTCCGCCGCCGCCACGTCCGTCGCCAATGCGATACGTGCCGGCGCTATGCCAGGCCATGCGCACGAACAGCGGGCCGTAATGGCCGAAGTCGGCCGGCCACCAGTCCTGCGAATCGGTCATCAACGCGTGCAGGTCCTGCTTGAGCGCCTGCAGGTCCAGGCGCTTGAACGCGTCGGCATAGTTGAACGACGGGCCCAGCGGGTTGGATTTGCTCGAATGCTGGCTGAGCAGATCCACGCGCAGCTGCTTGGGCCACCAATCGCGATTGGTGGTTCCGGTACCGACGACGGCGTGGTTGAACGGGCACTTTGCTTCGGTGGTCATGGCAATACCTGTGTGCAGGAGCACTTGGGGAGCTGCGTGCCGAAGGTGCCGGCACGTGCTGGTGGAATCGAAATCGCGGGCAGTGCTTAAGACTGAGTCATCAGGAATGGGGATTTGCGTGCGATGTGGGCTGCGCATGGTCGCCTCGGTTGCCGATGCTAGCGCCTGCCTGGGTAGCCCGGAATGCATCGACGGGCAGTCTGGTAAGGAGCGCAAGCAAGCGCATGAGGCGGACTCATCGTGGTGGCGTTCGCACACGATAAAGAGCATCGATCATTTGGTGAATTCGAATTATTCAACCATATCGATAGTGTGCTGCTATGGATAGCACGCCAGTGCCCGACCAGCGTGCCGCACGCTGATCGCGGCGGAGTTGCAGGCCATGGACACGTTCCTGCAACGGATGCACGCAAAGGATGCAGGCAATGGATGCATGTGATGATGCGTCGGAAACTCAGCGTCTCAGCGTTTGCCGAACAGGGCGCCGCCGAGCTTCATGACATCGCCCAGGCCCAGTTGCCCGTCGCCGTCCTGGTCCAGCACGCTGGTCAGTAACCCGCCGGCGGCGGGATGGCTGCGTACCTGCTGATGCTCCTGGGCCAGCGCAGGCCCGAGCCGGCTGCTGGATGCGGCATCGCCGCCCAAAAAGCGCTTGGCCAGATACGCCATCACGATCGGGGCAAGCAGTTGCAGCAACTGACTGGCCTTGCTGGTCTCCAGCCCGGTGGCCTGGCCCAGGCCGGCAGCGGCCTGCGGTGCCTTGTCGCCGAACAGATGGCCGACGATGCCGGCACCGTTGCCCTGCGCGCCGGTGGCCGAGCCACCCAACAGTGAGCCGAGCAAGCTGCCGAGATCCGGGCTGGCAGCATGGTCGCGTTGCAGTGCGCCCAGCAACGCTTCGGTGCCACCGGCCTGCTGGCTATTGCGGCCCAGCGCGCCCATCAGCAGCGGCAGCGCGGCCTGCACTGCCGACCGCGCCTGCTCTGGCGCAATGCCCAGGCGGCCGGCGAGCTGCTGCAGCTGCGGGCCCTGCAATTGCGCAGCAAGTTGATCGGTCAATGAAGCGGATGTGGTCATCGGAAGGTTTCCTGTCTGGCGAAGCCTTGCGGCAGGGTGCGCCCGTCGCGCCGACAGATCAATCCAGCGACCTGCACACGCGCCACGATGCAGGACTGGGCAACCACGCAACGATGCGGTCACGACGTCCAACTCCGCGAACAAATCCCGCAAAGCAGCATCCAAAATCGATCCCCAATTCCTGCAGGACAATGCATCCGCAAGCGCAGCAAGCGCAACTCACGCAGCTACGCTCTTACGATTCCCGATTCCCGATTCCCGATTCCCGATTCCCGATTCCCGATTCCCAAATCCCAGCTCTCAAAGCAACGCCTTCAACCGATACAGCGCCTCCAGCGCCTGCTTGGGCGTGAGCTCATCCGGGTCGAGCGCCTGCAAGGCTTCCTGTGCAGCGGAGGAGGGTGCGGTGAACAGTCCGAATTGTTGCGGCGCATCCAGTGCGGTGGGCGCCATCTGCGCGCTGTGGCTTTCGCCACCGCGTTGTTCCAGTTCCGCCAGGCGCCGGCGCGCCTGCGTCACCGCCGCCTTGGGCAGCCCGGCAAGTGCGGCCACCTGCAGGCCGAAACTGCGATTGGCCGGCCCATCTTTCACTGCGTGCATGAACACCAGACGCTCGCCGTGTTCGACCGCGTCCAGATGCACGTTGGCGATACCGCTGGCGCCACCGGCATGCGATGCGTCGGCCAGTGCGGTGAGCTCGAAATAATGCGTGGCAAACAGCGTGTAGCAGCGATTGGTCTGCGCCAGATGGCGCGCGACTGCATCGGCCAGTGCCAGGCCATCGTAGGTGGAGGTGCCGCGGCCGATCTCGTCCATCAGCACCAGCGATTGCGGCGTGGCGTGATGCAGGATGTAGCTGGTTTCGGCCATTTCCACCATGAAGGTGGACTGCCCGCGCGCCAGGTCGTCGCCGGCGCCGATGCGGGTGAGGATGCGGTCGATCGGCCCGATCACCGCACGGCTGGCCGGCACGTAGCTGCCGATATGCGCCAACAACACGATCAGGGCGTTCTGCCGCATGTAGGTCGATTTACCGCCCATGTTCGGGCCGGTGATCACCAGCATGCGGCGATCGCTGTGCAGGTCCAGATCGTTGGGTTCGAACGGTTGCTCGCGTACCGCCTCCACCACCGGGTGACGGCCGCGTTCGATGCGCAGGCAGGGAGTGCTGTCCAGTTCCGGCTGCGACCAATCCAGTGCTTGCGCGCGCTCGGCAAAGCCGGCCAGGACATCCAGTTCGCTGAGTGCACCTGCGCAGCGCTTGAGACCTTCCAGCTCGGTACCAAGCGCGTCGAGCAGACCTTCGTACAGCAGTTTTTCGCGCGATAGCGAACGCTCGCGCGCGGACAGCACCTTGTCTTCGAAACTCTTGAGTTCTTCGGTGATGTAGCGCTCGGCGTTGGTCAACGTCTGCCGGCGGCTGTAGTGCAACGGGGCTTTCTCCGCCTGGCCCTTGCTGATCTCGATGTAGTAGCCGTGCACGCGGTTGTAGCCGACCTTGAGCGTGGCGATGCCGCTGCTGGCGCGCTCGCGTTGTTCCAGGTCGATCAAGAATTGATCGGCATTGGTGGACAAACGACGCAGCTCATCCAGATCGGCGTCGTAGCCGGTGGCGATGACGCCGCCGTCGCTGAGCTTGAGCGGCGGCGTCTCGGCCACCGCGCTGATCAACAGATGCGCGGTGGCATCGTGCTCGCCAAGTTCGGCATGCAGCGTCTGCAGGCGCGGCGAATCCAACGGTGCCAGGATTGCGCGCACCTTCGGCAATAGCGCCAGGCCATCGCGCAAGGTGGAAAAATCGCGCGGCCGCGCCGAGCGCAAGGCCACGCGGGTGAGGATGCGTTCCAGATCGCCGAGCGCACGGAAGGCTTCGCGCAGATCGGCATCGGCAGCTGCATCGATCAACGTGCCGACCGCATGGTGGCGCTGCACCAGCACATCGCGCAGGCGCAGCGGACGGTGCAGCCAGCGCCGGAGCAGACGCCCACCCATCGGCGTGACGGTGCTGTCCAGTACGCCGAGCAAGGTGTTGCGGGTATCGCCATCTACGCGGGTGTCCAACTCCAGATGCCGGCGCGTGGCCGCGTTCATCGAGATGGCCTCGCTGGCCACTTCCATCGCGATCGAGGTCAGGTGCGGCAAGCGCTGTTTCTGGGTCTCTTCGACATACCCGAGCAATGCGCCGGCGGCCGCCGTGGCGCAAGGTTTGTCGTCGATGCCGAAGCCGGACAGATCGTGCAGTTTGAAGAACGCCAGCAGCTGGCGCCGGCCGCTGTCGGCATCGAACAACCACGGCGGCCGGCGCCGCACGCCGATGCGCCCGCGCAGGAAGTCGGGCCAGTTGTCTTCGTCGGGCACCAACAGCTCGGCCGGTTCCAGACGCGCGATTTCCGCTTCCAGCGCATCCACGCTGTCCACTTCATTGACCAAGAAGCGCCCGCCGGCCAGATCGGCCCAGGCCAGGCCGTAACCGTGCTTGCTGCGCGAGATCGCCATCAACAAGGTATCGCGGCGCTCGTCCAGCAGCGCCTCGTCGGTGACCGTGCCGGGCGTGACAATGCGCACCACCTTGCGCTCGACCAGCCCCTTGACCAGCGCCGGGTCGCCGATCTGCTCGCAGATCGCCACCGACTCGCCCAGTGCCACCAAGCGCGCCAGATAGCCTTCATACGCATGCACCGGCACCCCGGCCATGGGAATCGGCGCACCGCCGGAGCTGCCGCGCTGGGTCAGGGTGATGTCGAGCAGCCGCGCGGCCTTGCGCGCGTCGTCGTAGAACAGCTCGTAGAAATCGCCCATGCGGAAGAACAGCAGCAGATCGGGGTAGTCCGATTTGGCTGCGAAGAATTGCTTCATGGCAGGCGTATGTTCTTGAGGGGCCTTGCCAGGCTTAGAAATGTCTGAGGAAACAATCACTTATGAATTTGCTCTGTAACGGAACTGACGGTCAAAAGAGGGTTGTCGCGGGCAGTAGCGGTCTTTTTTGTTGCGACCGTGTTGCGACGATTCAAAGCGAGACCCAATTTGGCATGTTGCGACGATTTCGCATGGTAAGAAAAGCGTATGTTGATGTTGCGACGTGGGTTGCAACCGGCAGCACTCGCATGACAGCAATGGAGGATGCATGAGCAAGACGTCGGAGTTGCCAGATCTGCCGAAGAGGCGCGGGTCGCTCAAGTTTAAGCTGACCTACGCCCAAATCCTGAGCCTGTCGGTGGATCGGATACCCGTGCTGGACAAAGCGGGCAAGGTCAAGCTGGTGGAGCGGGACCCTGAAGAGGCCGGCGAACCCTACCGCTTGGTGGACGGAAGTGACAAGGCTCCCTCCGGTTTTAGTTTTCGGGTAGGGAGAACCAAGTCCACATACGAGGTGGTCAAGCGTGGGCCGACGGGCATCCGCCGTTTTTCCTTGGGCAACGTCACCGACATGGGGCTGGACGAAGCCTACGAGGTAGCCAAGGGGCACTTGTCGATGCTCAGGCAGACCGGGACCAATCCGGTGCAACAGGAGCGCGCAGAACTCCGAGCCAAGCGTCGAGACAAGCGCTCGGAAGACATCACGCTTCGGCAATGCATGGAGCTCTACATCGAGCGCATGGGAGAGCGGGCCAAAAAGAAGAAGGTGAAGCAGGTCAGTGTCGAGGCTGTCCGCAGTAGCTTGGCTCGTTTGGAGCGACCCGAGGTGGGCCTGGCCGATCTGAAAATTCGGGACACGCGAACAGAGGACGTGGTGCGGGGATACGATGCGTTGCGCAAGAGCGCCATGCTTCGCTCCAACCGTATCCCGACCGCCATGCGTCAGGCCTTGGCATCCCACGACGACTGGGCCCAGCTTTCCACAGCTCAGCTTGGAGAACTGGGCATCGCCGGGAAATACATTCAACGGGTGAGGGCCGCAGGACTCGCCGCTGCCGAGCACACCTTCACCGATGCAAAGCGCTCCGTGGACCTGTTCAACGAAGTGGAACAAGAACAGGCACACGAGACTCGACGGGAACCCAAGATAATCTACAACCCGTTCCAGGCCATCTACAGCAAGGATCTACTTCGCGGGGCTCAGGACCTGCGCAACCACTACAGCCGGGCTGAGGTGCGCAATCCGTTGGGAGATGACACGCTGCCCAAGGTGATGAAGGTCATCCTGGCTCGCCGGGATGAGCAGGGCGGTTTGAATGCCGCCGGTGCCGATTACCTGCTGCTGACTTTGTTGTGGGGCACCCGGCGCAGCGAAGCAGCCGCGTTGCGGTGGTTCGACCGGTGCACGCCGGGAGAGCTGACTCAGCGTGAGGTGTCATGGGTGTCGTTGACGCCACCGGGGCAGATCAATCCTTTCACCCGCCGCGAGGGGTCGCAGGTCTACTTGTTCGACACCAAGAACGGAGACGAGCGCTATTTGCCAGTGACCTATTTCGCCGAGCAAGTGCTTCAGCGGCGTCTGGAGGAGCGCTTGGACGATACCGAGGCGAAGAAGGAGGTCGCGACCATGGAAGGCTTGCTTCGAGCAGCTAAAGCCAAAGGAGCCAGACGGGAGCTGATCAAGGGATTGGAGGCAGAATTGGAGAAGGCCCGCCATGCCCTTGACCGAACCCGCTACGTCTTCCCGGCGCGTTCGAGCCGCAGCCGCTCGGGGCACTACTCAGACAGCAAGAGCATCGTGGCCAATGTCCGGCGCGATGCGGGTTTGTTGAATCTCAGCGAGGACATCGACATCGGACTGACCCCGCACGACCTCCGTCGGACGATGGGGCGCTACGCGGCGCATTTGTTCGGAGAAAGCCGCATCGTCTCGCAGCTCTTGCACCATCACACCCGCGGGCAGGGCCAGGACAGGATGGCCGCGGTGTCGGAGCGCTACACCGAGCAGGAGTGGTCCAAGTTGCGAGAAGCAATGGGGCGAGTTGAGGAGGCGATGGTCGCCAAGAGTCCGCGGGTGTGGAACCGACTGAAGGGGACGGACAAGCCGAGGCTGGACGAGGCCAATGACCCTCCGGTTACTATCTTTGCTCAACGGAACCAGCGGACCGCATTGGATGATTGAGGTTGTTCGCAGTGAAGAGGACTACCGCGCGCTGTTAGAGGCCGCGCTGGACCAGGAATTGGAGCGTGCAAGAGCTGGGCTGACGCAAACCGTCAGCAGCAAAGCCGCGGCAAGGTTCTTGGGGGTCCACTTCGACACGCTGGGGGAGTGGCGACGGCCGCTCCCCACCGTTGGGACCGCCTTTCCAGAAAGGCGCCGGACTCACAGGTGGCGGGGCCAACCAGCACGTGCGTTACCTCTACGAGGATTTGGTGGAGTGGCAGAAAGCCAGGGCCAGCAAGACGCCCAAAGAGCGACGCCTTGTAGACGAGTTAGAACGACTGAGGCAGCAGGCTCGGGAGCTCGAGCTCCAACTCGAACTGCAGGCGGTCAAGGATCAGGTCGCCCGTATGACAAGGAAGGCGGGCAGGGTGCTCGCCCTCACCACGGTGAAAGAGTGTTTGACCGTCCAGCACGACTGGGTGCTGGTCGGTGGTCGCTTGGTTGGTCATGTATTGACCGTGCCAGGCGATGTGCTGACGGCTGTGACTGTTGCGGATGGAGCAAACAAAGCGAACGATACAAACGAAGCGAATATTGCTCATAAGGTTGGTGAGGTGTGGACCGCTACCCTGGAAGAAGCGCTGCAGGAGCCTTGGGCCAACAACGATGCTCGAGACCCTTTCAGCGAGGCGATGGATACGGCGTTGGGGGAGCTGACGCGGCACGTTGCGCAGGAACGGTCTGCGCAGCGAAGCCGCGACCTTGAAGATAGATTGCCTCCGGCCATTTCCCTGCCCCGCACGCAGTCTTAAAGGCTGCCTGTCTAAAGCGCTACGCAGACGCTCAGTGTGTTACAAAGTTTACAAGGTTGACATAGGGGAGAAGGTGGACTAGAGTGTCTTACAGGCAGGCGGAGAAGCTATCATGCGCAAAATAATGGCACTCGTAACTCAGAACACGACTCCAAAAAAAGCGTGGCATGCCTCTATTGCTGATGTCGGGAGGTTTGAAGGAGTAGCAGACGTTCGCGATCCAGAAGGCTTCTTAGGGGAGCTGGATAGGTTTCTTAACGAAAAGCTTGAGCAGGCTCCTGCGAAGGAGGACGTCGGGGCTATTCTCCAGAGTAAGGCGCGTGCCCTGGTTGCGGAGAAGCGTTGGGAACCTGGAAGAACTGATATCCAAAGGGGGCGTATTGCGCTCCTTGAAGAATTCGAAAGCCCTCATAACTTGTCCCCTGAAAGATTTGCAAAGCTTTCTTTAAAGTCGCGTCAGCAAATTTATAGAGACATTACTTCGCGTCGCTTGCTTGCTATCAGTGCTGGGGCAAGAAAACAGCGGATTCCAGATTGGCAACTCAATGAGGCGCCTCTCGCTTTGACACAGACTATTTTTAAAAGATTTCCAGAGCTGGATTCGTGGACGGTTTATAATATTCTTTCAAGTCCATTAGATGCACTTGACGGAAGTTCGCCGGTTCAAAAAGTCATGCCTGGAAATATTGAGAGCATCGTCGATGTCGTCCTTAATGAGCTTGGATTTCAATAATTAAATTATTGCCAAGGAGGGGTGGGGTGTCGATAATTCCGGATTTAATTTTAAATAGTGGAACTCTTCTTCAGCATATAAGTAGGGTGGATTATCGCGGGCAACCGCTTTATTTCGGTAATGCGGCATTGAATCGATATGATGATCCGAATAAGGTCTATGGTGTGCTCTATTTGGCTTTTGATATAAACACGGCACTTATGGAGTCTATGTTTCATAAGCACAAGTGGCATCGTCGCGCGGGAAGATCGGTGAGTTTGACGGAGGTTAATTCTCGCTTGGTGCGAGCAGTGGGGGTATTAAGTGGGATTCGTCTAGCCAATCTGAATGCTCCGGACACAATAGCGAGGGTTTTTGGGTTGAATCTTGGGCAAATCTCATCGAGGAATTATCGCCACACCCACTCCATCTCGACGCGTGTTTACCAAGACCTGGATTCATTCGGAAATCCGCGGTTTGACGGAATTTTATATCCTTCAAGGAATAATTATCCTGGTAACTGTGTGGCTCTATTTAATCGAGCCGTAAACAAAATAGAAGTTAGCGCAGATATAGATTTGCCAGATCATTCCGGATGGTCTTCTTTTGTTGCTGACAATGCGTTGGCGATATTGAAGCCGTAGGGGGCTAGTTACCTCGCTGCAGATGCGGAAAGTTAGATAGGTAAAGGGTTGCGTGGTAGAGAAGCCCCGCATTGGAAGCTTCTCGTCAATTGCTTTGAAATGATCAGCTCAAGTCACAGCTACTGGGCTGGGGCCAGGTGGTGGCTGGCAGCATCGCTTTGACGTTGGCCGGTGCGGAGATGCCAATCGTGCTGGCGCCAAATGTGTCTTCTAGCTCGTTGATGCTGACGATGTAGCTGTCCAGCGACCCGAGCGTGGCACTGTTCGGAATCAGCCAGCTGATGGCCCGAGACCCTCCACTCGGATTGGCAGTAATGATGGTCTTCCAGAAGAAGTCTGGCGTCCGGATGCCATGGCTTGTTAGGAAGTAATCGTTCGTGGTGTCGCTGTAGATGACGCCGCCGTAGACCTGGACGCTTGCGATATCGCGGTAACACTCGGCGACTTCCTCCGCCCGCACCCAGATGCCTTGGTTGAAGCTGGCCACCTGCGGAACAATGTTCGACATCAGGTTGGCGCGACGGATGTAGGTCGCGTTGTAATCCATGTGGTTCGAGGTCACCAAGTGCCCGCGGTCATAGCCCGAACGCACGCTGGCATAGGACGCACTGGATATCTGGCCGGCGCAGCCGCTGGGAAGTTCGGTATCTAAGTTGAAGCTGGACGGACGCGCCGCCGAGCCGGTATCGGCCTGCAGCACGTATTCGTAGCGCAACGCGGTGCGGTTTGTGCAGTCGTAGTTCAAGGTGTAGCCACCCTTGTTGAGGGTGACCACCTGGGCTTGGGCACCCGCACTGAACGTGGTGAGCAGCAAGATGGTGAGGAAGAGTCGGAATCGCATAGCAGCACATCTCCTTGTGTTTCTGGGGACGCACGAACCCTCCAAACACCGGACAAGGCCGATGCCTGTTGAATGACGTGCGAGTTGACGGAGGTGAAGCAAACAGCCGAAGGCAGCCCAACTGGGCGAGTGGTGGGGGTTACGCCGCGCCCCTTTCGCCACGATGTGGCGCGCGGTCATCATTTGTATCTAACAAACGAGCGCTAGCGTCAATCCTTAATTTCGGAAGGTGTGACCAAACGCCTTCAGCAATTGCCCGCGCGCCAAGCCGCGTAATGGCAAAAACAACAAGTTCGGCGTGTCGCGAGTAGGTCAACCGCATCGCTGTGCCGTGTCAGATTATTGCTGAAAATAGTGTCAGAAATTTCTGAGTCCACCGTAGGGATACTACTCTTGGCGCCGTCTTTCGTGAGCGATTCCTCATAACGTCAAGAACTTGCCGTTCTACCTCCAGCTCCTGCTGAGACAGGCAAGGGCTAGCGGTCAGTTGACATCAAATTGGCGGCGCGCAACCGTAGGGGCTTGGGGGTATTGGGGTTGCTCCAGCTGCGGATAGAACCAACGCTGCTCAATCGAATTTCAATCCAAATACAAACGTGTTGACTTGGGCTGATAGGGGTGGACTTTCAATAATTGATAAGAATGGTGAGAAAGCGACCATATCCCCGGCACTAGCTCTCGCTCATGAGTTTGGACATGCCGAAAATAAGCTGTTCGACCGCGGGGCTTTTGTGATAGACGTTAAGACGTATGATGAGAGCTACAGTAATCAAGAAGAGCGGAATGTGATTGAAGGTTATGAGCAGCCCGCGGCAAATAAACTTGGGGAAGGGGAGCGTGGAGATCATGGTGGAAAGCCAATTGTATTTAAGTGTTCCACCCCGGAGTGTTTATGAAAATCTATAAACAAAAATACGCTAAGTTTAATTTTTTATTTTGCGTAATTTTAACGGCTTTGATTGCTTGCGCGCAGGGGGCGGTTGAAAATGTTGTGAAAGCGTGGGCTACTGCCGAAAAGCTGGATTTTTTCTATAGGGGATTTGATGAGACTGCTCCTCTTAGGTTCTCAGAGGACGAGATGTTGAGTGCCGCCAAGTTCAAGGGTTATGTGACTAAGGAAAGCGAGCTTTCCCGGTTCATTGGTGAGTTGTCAGGCGCGTGTGACGCTGTGGGCGAGCCGAGCGAAGAGCAAATGGATCTGCATGTGCTAATAAAGGCACATGGTAAAAATGGCAAGGAGATGCGCTGGAAGGCTTCCCCATTTCATTTTTACGATTCGACTGTAGGGAAGGTTTGTGTGCTGAAGCCTAAAGATAGTGAGCGGCTTTCTGCATTGATGCAGAAGTTATCAGCGGCGAAGTAATTTGGCTAGGTATGTGCTTGCGGAGGTTGGATGCAGATCTTGGCATCTAGACGTGTATTTTTGCAAAAAAGTAGTTTCATGCCTATTTTTTTTACGAGCCCAGGAAAAGCCTAGGCTCGCAGCAGGCCATTGATCTTCAGGTGGTCAACTGAAGCCAAAGCACCAGTAACACCATGGGAAGGCCACTCAGCACCGAGGTGACCCAAAAAGCTCCCATCACGGTCAGCAGGGTCATCACCCACCACTGCCACCAAGCGAACCCTGTGTCCCGCGCTTGGGCAACCCGTGCTTCCGACGGGTAGAGCTGCTCGGCTTTCCGCAGGCCCCGCCGAGCCATCAGCGGCCCAACGATGAAGCCAAACGGGCCCAGGAAGAGCAGGGACAGCGAATACCAGCAGAAGAATCGGTTGTGCGGGGTGGTCACCTTTTTAGGGGCAGCGCGCATGGCGCCGTCTTTGAGGAAGCCGCCCACAGCGCCGGCTGACGTTCCCACCATCGAATCTGGTTGGGTCTTCATTTAGCGTAGGCCCTCCAGGTGCCGTCGCTCTTGGCGTAGCGCAGGTTCTTGCTCACTGGGATGGGCACTTGCCGGCCTCCGATGTCGATCGCCACCTTGCCCCTCGTGTCGCAGCGATAGCCGTCGACGCCCTCCGCCTCAACGCAGCCGGTGAGCTCGAAATTCTGAACGTCGGTGACTTGGCCGGCGCCGCTGTCTTGCAGCAGCCGGACAAAGGCTTCCTTGGCGTTGTCAGATGAGGGCTTGCCGCCGCAGGCGGTCAGGCCCAGGGCCATGGTCAGGATGGGTTCGGCAGTTTGGCGGGATGGAATGAGGCCGGCCTTGCGTTTGTCTTTGAGTCGGAAGCTTTCTCCTTTGATCTGGATGACGTGGGCGTGGTGCAACAATCGATCCAGCAAGGCGGCCGTGAGGGTGGTATCGCCGGCGAAGGCTTGATCCCATTGTCCGAACGGCAAGTTGCTGGTCAGCACCATGGCCGCCTTCTCGTAGCGCTTGGCCACGACCTGGAAGAACAGATTGGCCTGGTCGCGATTCATCGGCAGGTAACCGATCTCGTCGATGATGAGCAGCCGTGGCCCCATCACGTTGCGGCGGATGAAATCGGCCAAGCGATCCTGGCGTTGGGCCGCACTCATGGCCACCATCAGGTCGGCGGCACTGACGAAGCGGGTTTTCATGCCGGCCTGGGTGGCCAAATAGCCCAAGCTGATCGCCAGGTGGGTTTTGCCGACGCCGGAGGGACCCAACAGCACCAGATTCTCGGCCCGCTCGACGAACGCAAGTCCGGACAGTTCCTGCATTGCCTTCTTGCTGGTGCCATGGGCCGCGGTGAAGTCGAACTGCTCCAAGGTCTTGATCACGGGGAAGCCGGCCACCCGGGCCAGCATGTGTCGCGAACGGCTTTGCCGTGTGGTCACTTCATTTTTGAGCAGTCCTTCCAGGAAATCGGCGAAGCTCAGTTGGTTGCTCACCGCTTTGCTAGCCAGTTCCGGGTAGTGCGTGGCCATCGCCTCCAGCTTCAGTTGGCCACACAGTTCATGGATGCGCTGATGTTGCAATTGCATCAGTGCACCTCCGGGAACAATTGCTCATAGACCGACAAGGCGTGCTGCAAGGGCTGTCGGGGAAAGCGTTCCCAGTCCGGTGCTGCCGCTTGGGCGGGCGGGGCCGCTTTGGGCAACTGACCGACGTAGGTCGATGGCACGCCTTGCAGCGCCGCGCATTCTTGCTGCAATTGCTGTTGCGGCACCTTCCCGGTCGTGCCATGCACGCGGGCATTGGCCGTGGTGCGCAACCACGTCAGCACCGCCGTATTGGCGGTATCGGCGTCCAGGCGTAGACCGTCCTGGGCCAGCTTGGACGCCAACGGATTGTAGAAGCTGCGCCGCAGGTAACCGTTGAAGCGTTCGACCTTGCCCTTGGTCTTGGCACGATAGGGGCGACACAGCTTGGGGTCGAAGCCGTAGTGTCCGGCAAAGTCCAGGAAGGCCGGCTGGAAGCGATGTTGGCCCGGACCGTAAGCATCGCGTTCGAGCACAACGGTTTTCATGTTGTCGTACAGCACCTGGCGCGACACGCCGCCGAAGAACGCAAAGGCATGCTCATGGCACGCTAGCAGCGTCTCCAGCCGCTCATCGGTGACAAACTCCACGTAGCTGGCCCGTGACCAGCCTAGCGTAGCCACAAACGCCGACAGTGGATGTTTGCCGCGTCGGAAGACAATCCAGTCGCACTGCAACTGCTGTCCGGGCGGGGTCTCAAAACGCACCAGCGGCTCTTGCGGACGGACCACGCGCAGGCTGCGCATGAACTGGCGCAGCCGCGACATGCCGCCCCGATAGCCCAACAGCGCGATCTCCTGCTTGATCACCGTGGCCGGCAACCAGGCCGGATGCGCTGCGCGAACGCGCTGCTCAATGTAGGTCCGGTACGGGTCCAGCTTGTGTGGACGGACCCGGCGTGGTTGGCGCTGGGCCGCTGCCACATCGCGCAGATAACGCCGCACTGTATTGCGCGATACCTGCAATTGCCGGGATATCTCCCGGATGCTCATGCCCTGTCGGGCCAATATCTTGATCTCCACTTGTTCCTCTACGGTCAGCATGGCCCTGCAAAAGGGCCAAAGGCTACGGGAGGCGGGTCAATTTGAAGTTGCTGCGGTGGGTCAGATTAAAAGTGCTGGTGACA
>NZ_JAGHWR010000061.1:0-12380 GCF_017746155.1 Xanthomonas sp. D-36-1 | reverse complement strand
TGATCAGACCTTCCTTAGAGGCGTAATCTGTCCCGGCAATGGGATCGTGCTCTTCTTTCCTGGCAAGGATCTTGACTTGCACATTGCGCGCCTGTGCTGAGCCCACATTCGTCACGCGGAAGCGATAGTTCTTACTGTCACGGTAAAGATCGAGCTTCACGTGCGCAGATCCGCGTCCAGCATCGCTGGACAGCAGCAGTTCCAGCTGCTTTTCATGCAAGGCGGCAGTGGCACGGTTCTTTGTTGGACCTCGCGCTCATCGACCACACCCTTGACCCCACCGTAGTGGTCTACATGGGAATGGGAGTAGATCACCGCTTTTACCGGCAGCCGACCTACGTTTGCTCGATAAAGATCCAGCGCCGCCTTGGCCGTTTCCTTGGATACCAAGGGGTCGATAACGACCAGCCCAGTAGCGGTCTCGATGATGGTCATGTTCGACAGGTCCAGGCCACGCACCTGGTACACATGCTCTGTCACCTTGAAGAGCCCCGCGATGCGGTTCAGGCGCTCCTGCCGCCACAGGCTAGGGTTGACGGTATCGGGTGATGTTTCGTCCTGCAGGAATGCGTAGGAACGCATATCCCAGATGACTTGTCCCTTCTCACCGCGAATGATGCCGTCGAACGGGGCGATCAATCCGCGCCTTGCCAAATCGAAGTCTGCGCGATCGCTGAAATCGAGCTGGGAGAGAACGCGGCGATTCACCTCCTGAGTAGCTGTACTCGCGCTGCCCGGCATGGTGCGATGCGCAGTGCCAGTGCTGGAAGCGACTGCAACGCCGGAGGCGACTACCAGGGAAAGCGTCAGGATGCCCGAAAGACACCCGCGAACCGGGTGCACAATATCGTTCATTTTTGCGGCCTTTCGACTAACGGTGATCGAGCGGAGAGCGTTCGATGTAAGCAACGACCGTGATGAGAGCTGCTGCTACAGCAGTTCGACTGGCGCCAGAGTGAAGCTCGGGGGCTGGAACAATTATTCATCAACCCAACGTGACGCTTGTGTCAGCGAAGAAGGCTGCGCTTTTGCGCGCGATCGGCACCCGTGATTGATGCCTGGTCAAGTGAGCGCGGTTGCGCCGTCGTTGATGAGACAGATATCGCCGGCCACAGACAGATCGGAAATCCTTATTCCCCAGATCTTCCGACGCTACGCTCACGTTCTGCTGGTTGCCGGACCTTACATGGCTGCAATGCAGGTCAGATAGATGATCGTGCGCTGGTCCATGCCAACATTGAAACTGAGGTCGCAGAACCAGCACAGCGACGGCGACAGACGCGTACATCCATCACAGAGCGCGTTTCGATTTGAGTTGGCGCGCCACCCGAGGGATCGAAATACTCATTCGATCTTCGAGCAGCGCGTTTGGATCGATAAATTTACGCACGGACGATCCGTGTGCAACGTTCTCTCGGTCACGCAATTGGCTGAAGAGTCCGGCATTATGATCAGCGTGTTTGCCACACCGCGCGCCGCCGTACGATGGAACTGCCACCCGGATATACGGTGGCGATCACTCTTCGTATCAGCGCAGCCATACAGCCGAGGATAGGTGTGGGGAACATTGCCCCTTCGCCAGCGAGTCTCTTCGCTGGGAAGCATCTTCCGTTGACCAATGGACGACCTTTCGGTCGTTGTCCCAACGGATTGGGAGCTGCCTCGGCGGGTCCACGCAAGTTGCGTCGCTCGCCTGCCTGCAAGGACAACGTACGTTGGCATTCCTAGACTCTCTGGACGAGTTGCAATCATGGTTTTTACGGAATTGTTGTGCTCGCTTGCCGGGCAAGGGAATGAGGCGCCCGAAGGTGCTCAAGGCACCTACCTACGGCAACTAAAGTAAGGAGCCGGGCCTCTATGCACGCGATTGATGCAGTTCTTCAACATGAAGCGAGGGACCGATTACCGTTCGCCGTTCGGAAAATCTTCAGCAGATGTGTTGCATCGCAGCAATATAGGTGTATGCTGCAACGCAACAAACGGTCACGGCTTTCCCCAAGGGGTTCGCAATGTCGGCGCAGTTCGAAAACAGTTTCACCAGCCAGTTCGCTTCTGCCGCAGCACGTGCCAACCAGTTGGCATTGGAGACGCTGGAACGCAACGTCAACGCGACCAGCAGCTTCTTCGGCGAATTCGCGCAGGCGCGGGATCTGGGCGCGTATCAGACGCTTTGGCCGAAAGGCCTGCAGGTAGCGCGAGATAACCTGGAACGCCTGGCCTCGGTCAATCAGGAAGTGGTCGGGCTGGGGTTGAAGATGTCCAGCGAGCTTGGGCAGTTCGCCAAGCAGCAGTTCGAAAACGGCAGCGATCAGGCCGGCGCATCAGGCAAGACCCGGCGTAAGTAAGCGCCAATAAAATTCAGCGTCTTTGCATGGGTCCCTCCCCCCGTGCAATCCGGCCCGACAGATCCCTCCCTCTGTCGGGCTTTTTTATTGCCTGCGCAAGCACGCCGTGCCAGCTAGCGCGGCAACTGCAGCCCTTGCGCCTGGGCGGCAGCCTCGGCGCCCGGGCGCCACGGGATCCGGCCCCAGTACGGCGTCGCCAGGCGCTGGCGCAGCATGCCGATGTTCTCTTCGATGCGCTCCATCTTCGGATCCACTTCATTGGCGATCCAACCGATGCACTGCAGTCCATCGGCAGCAATGGCAGCAGCAGTGAGGCGCGCGTGGTTGATGCAGCCCAGCCGCACGCCGACCACCAGCACCACCGGCAGCTGCAAGGCGCGCACCAGATCGGCTTGATCCAGCGTCGCACTCAGCGGCGCGGCCCATCCACCCACGCCCTCCACCACCACCACCTCGGCCTGCGTGCGCAATTGCGCGAACGCGTGTGCGATGGGCGCCAGCGCCAGCGTCACGCCGACCTCAGCTGCTGCCAGCTCCGGTGCCAGCGGCGCCGGCAAGGCGTAGGGATTGAGCACGGCGTAATCCGGCTGAGGATCGCTGGCCGCCTGCAGCGCGAGCGCGTCTTCGTTGCGCCAGCCGTGGGGCGTGTGCTCGCAGCCGCTGGCCACCGGCTTCATGCCGACGGCGCTGTGGCCGCGCGCGCGCAACGCGTGCAGCAGCGCGGTGCTGCCCATGGTCTTGCCGATGCCGGTATCGGTGCCGGTGACATAAAAAGCCGGATGCTGCATACGCCTGATCCTGCGGCCGCGCCGCCATTGCCGTAAGGGCGCGCAGCATAACGTGCGCACCGGATCCATGGCTGAGGCCGGTTGTTTCTCGTTTGCCTGCGGGAGCACGCTGCCTACGTGCGCGGCCCTGGCTGCCTTGGTGGGAGCAGGTGCCGATGTCCGCGGTCGGGCACGCGAGATAAGAGCGCGGTGTCGAACATGCGTGCCGCTTCCGGCGAATTCTGCATGTTGTGATGCCAGCAGGTCGGAGCGCCCTGCCGATGGCAGCTCGCGCGCGTTCCCTGCCCGGTCGCAACCACGCTGCAAGACGGCCACTGCTAAACTTTGCCGATGTTCACCACCTCTTCGCTGACCGGCAGCAAGCCGGAACAATATGCCCAGCTCACCGCCCAGGCCCAGGCACTGGTGCACGGCGAGCCGGACCGGATCGCCAATGCCGCCAATCTGGCCGCGCTGATCTTCCATTCGTTGCCGTCGCTCAACTGGGCCGGCTTCTACTTCTACGACGGCCGCGAGCTGGTGGTGGGGCCGTTCCAGGGCCTGCCGGCATGCGTGCGCATTCCGCTGGACAAGGGCGTGTGCGGTGCGGCTGCCAGTACCCGGCAGAGCCAGCGCATTGCCGATGTGGACGCGTTCCCTGGGCATATTGCCTGCGATTCGGCATCGCGCTCGGAGCTGGTGATTCCACTGGTCAAGGGCGATGCGCTGATCGGCGTGCTGGACCTGGACAGCCCGGAGCTGGACCGCTTCGATGCCGACGACCAACGTGGCCTGGAAGCCATTGCGCAACTCTTCGTAGACGCGCTGGCGTGACCACCGAGCGGATGCGCAACATCGGCCCGAAGAGCGCGGCGTGGCTGCGCCAGGTCGGACTGCGCACGCAGCAGGACCTGCAAGCGGTCGGTGCGGTGGGCGCATTCGTCAAGGTGCGCCGCGCGGGCTTTAAGCCCAGCCTCAATCTGCTGTATTCGCTGGAAGGCGCGTTGGCCGATTGCCATTGGCAGGACGTGCCCGAAGCGCGACGCCATGCCTTGCTGGCCGAATACGAAGCGGCCAGCGCGCTGCTGCCGGTGCGCGGCCGCGCCATCGGCGGACCCGTGGAAACCGTGCATTACGCGCGTGCCGACGACAACGACATGCACGGCGATGCGGACACTGCGGACGATGACGCCGCGGAGACGACACACGACGACTGAGCGCGCGGCGTGCGGCACCGTCCATGCGGCGCATGGCGTCAACGCGCGGCGGCGTCCCGCAGCGTGGGTGCGAGCGAGGCACCCAGCGTCTGTCCGTGTGTAAGACCGGGAAGCGGCCGATAGTCGGCCTTGATGCCCGGTAGCGAGGACAGCAGCGCGACGAGCTTGGGGGCTGCGTGCGGATCTGCGCGCGGCCTTCCGGGCCGCTCGGTTGGCGTGGCGCGTGCCGCTGGGTTGCGTGTGGCAGGTTCGCCCTCGCCTGCCATCACCGTCACGCTCCGCGATACCTGCGGCGTGTGTGCGTCTGTCGATTTCGCAGCATCCACCACGCGGTGCGCCTGATCGACGATGAAGCCATCGCCCCACCACAGCGACGGATCCAACGCGACGTAGTGTTGAAACAGCTGCGGCTGCGTCAGCAGCACGTGCAACACGAACAGCCCGCCGTACGAGTGACCCCACACGGTCTGCCGGCGAGTGTCCACCGCAACGCGCGCCTCCACCTGCGGGCGAATGCGCGTCGCGATCAGTTGCGCGAACGCGGCCGCGCCGCCGGTGCGACGTTGCGGATTCAACGGATCGGTCTCCACGCGGCCGTCGCCGTAACGCGCGGGCGTGTAATCCAGGCTGCGGCCGATCGCATCGATGCGTAGCGCGCTGTCATCGGCAATGAACACCAATACCGGTGCATCGCCGTGCGTGGACAGGCTGTCGAGCAGATGCGCGTCCAGCTCCATCAATGCCGCGTTGCCATCCAGCAGATACACCACCGGATAACCGGCCGTCGGCGGTGGCGTTTTTGGCACGGCGATCCGTACGCGATACCGCCGTTGTCCGTCGGCAGCCGTCAGTCGCAGCGCGCTGAACACATAGGACGCGCTGGCACGGTCGGCAACGGTACTGCCGATCGTGCGAGACAGATCCGGCTGCGCGAGTGCCGGTGTGGCACACACGAGCGATAGCGACATGCAAATGCAAACGGTCCACCGACAGCGATGCATCGAAGCTCTCCTCATGCGCACCGCCCGCCCGGCAGCGGCAGTGTTGTGGTGGCCAACCTCAGAAACCAAAGCGCAACGTCGCCCAGTACGCGCGCCCCGGTTCGTTATAGGTGGCCGCGCCTGCTGCACCACCGGTGTTGTTGGTGCCTTCGCGAAACAGCCGGGTGTCGAACAGGTTGTCCACGCCCACGCCAAGGCTGACCGTGCGGGTGACGCGGTAGCGCGCACTGATGCTCCATACATCGTAGGGCTCGCGCGTGTCGGGGGCGATGGCGCCGCCGCTGGTGCTCGACTGCGTGGCCGATTCCTGCTTGCCGTAGAACGTGCCGGCGAGCAGCAGCGACAACGCTTGCGTCGGTTGCCAATCCAGCGTGGTGTTGACCGTGTATTCCGGGATCACCGACAGTGGCTGACCGGTCGCGGTGTTCTTGTTCTCGATCATGTAGGTGATGTTGCTATTCCACTTCAACACGCGGCCCTGCTCACCCAACAACGGCAGGGTGAGATTGCCTTCCACGCCCTGCACGATCGCCTCCGATGCATTGGCCCACTGAAAGACCTGCCCGCGTCCATCGGCGGTGGTGCCGACCGGCACCAGGCCGGCGACGATCTTGTCGTCGTACGCGTTATGGAAGTAAGTCAGCGAGGCATGGTGGCCGCTCTGCGGTGCCCACTCGATGCCGATCTCCTTGTTGATGCTGGTTTCCGGATCAAGGGTGTCGTTGCCCTGGATATAGCAGCCCGAGCCGAGGTTGGGGAACAGCACCGGGCAGCCATTGCCGCGCGTGTAATACAGATAATTGGTGTTGGATTGATACAGGTTGGGCGCCTTGAAGGCGCGCGCGATGCCGCCCTTGAGCAACCAGTCTTCGCTGAGCCTGTACTGCACGTTGAGACTGGGGCTGAGGTTGTTGCCGAACTGACTGTGGTGATCCAGGCGTACGCCTGGCGTCAGCGTCAGCCGCTCGCTGGCGTAGATGTTGTCTTCCAGATACACGGCACTGAGCGAGGCTTGGCTGCGTGGACTGCGCGTGCCTGCATCCAGACCGGGGAAGCCGCCACCGGCGGTCACCGTCTGCGACATCGAATACGCATCGTTGAGACGGCTCTGGCGGCGCTCGAAACCGAATGTCAGCACCTGTTCGGCCCATGCCTGCAGTGGCAGGTTGAACTCTCCGTCGATGTTGAGGTTATCGAGCGTGGCGGTGGAATCGAGCAGGTTGGCGGCGATGGACCCTTCCGGGCCACCGGCCAGGCCTTCGTTGAGGCGGGTGTTGTCGGTGCCTTCGTAGGCGGCGGTGAGGCGCGAGGTGCCCAGCGCCCAGGTGCCGCGATGGGTGAGCGAGAACGTGCGGCGCAGCATCGTGTTGGTTTCGCTGCCGAACAAGGCAGTGAGATCGGCGCCGGCCAGACCATCGGCGCTGACCGCGCGATCGCCCGCGTAGAGATTGCCCTGGCGGCTGAAGCCGGCATCGAGTTCGATCACCTGCCCTTCCATCGGATCCCAGCGCAACAGGCCATTGATGTCCTTGTTGCGCACGCCCTCGCGCCCGGCCGGCGGCACTGCAGTGGAGTTACTCGCAAAGCGGCGATTGAGCTCCAGCGAATCCGGATCGGTCTTGTTGAGATTGCCGTACAGACGGAACGAAAACGTGTCCGACAGCGGGCCACTGAACTGGAATCCGGTGCGTTGACCGCCGCCTTCGGCGCTGTGCTGCGGCACCAGACCGAACACCGTCATCGCACCGGCCAGATCGCCGGTGGGTTTCTTGGTGATGATGTTGACCACGCCACCGGAGGCGCCCGAGCCATACCGCGCTGCCGCCGGGCCGCGCAGCACCTCGATGCGCTCCACCGCGTCGGCCGGCACCCAGTTGGTGTCGCCGCGTGTATTGCGCTCGCCACTACGCCCCATGCGCACCGCATCGCGCGATCCCACCGGCTTGCCATCGACCAGAATCAGCGTGTTTTCCGGCCCCATGCCGCGCAGATCGATCTGGCGGTTATTGCCGTACTGCCCGGAGGCACTGTTGCCGGTGAGATTGACGCCCGGCATGCTGCGCAGCAGCTGCGAAAGATCGTTGACCGGCGGGCGCCGTTCGATATCTTCGGCGGTGATGACCGATGTACCCAGCGCCTGGCGCGCAATCTGCGCTGCAGTGACGTGCACGGTGTCCAGCGATTGCGGATCGGCGACAGTGTCTTCGGCGGAGGCGCTGAAGATGCAGCTGCCGCAACCCACCGCAACAGCCAGCACCAGCTGACGATGGGACAGGATGGGACAACGTGCAGGCACAGGCATCCATGGCCGGCGTGATGCGGACATTTTCAAACCTCTCGACAGGAGATAGACCTCTGGCGACGGCTTGAGGTGAGACGGTGGGGGTGCTGCGTGCAGCAGGCGCACGATGGGTGTGCGAGGCAGTGCCGCAGTCAAGATTGTCCAGGCATTCTACACAGATGCGATTCATTCTCAAATCGAATTGTGGTGATGGCGCAGCTGCATGCCGGCAGTGCAGTACTGCGGCAGCTCATACAGTCACGTCCGGCGCACGCATCGCGGGCATCTGCATCAACGGCGTATAGACGCGACGGTCGCGCAACTGGTGTCGATCGAAAGCGCCGAACGCCGTGACGCAGAGCGGTGTTGCAGGCTACGCGTTGATAAAGGCGGTGTCTGCAACACACGCCAATCGCGCAGCGCGCCTTACCTCAACGCAAGCAGCTCGCGCATGTCGTCGATGATGGCCACGGCACCGGCGGTCTGTACATCGAAGCCACGCAGATAGCCGTAACGCACCATTGCCAACGGCATGCCGGCTGCATTCGCGGCTGCGGCATCGGTGGCCGAATCGCCGGCCATCAAACACTGTTGCGGGCTACGCTGAAAATGGTTGGCAAGCTGCAGCAGCGGCGCCGGGTCGGGCTTGCGCTGCGGCAACGAATCGCCACCGAGCACACGGCTGAAGTGCCTGGCGATGCCCAGATGCTCCAGCAACGGCGCGATAAAACGCGCAGGTTTGTTGGTGCACAAGGCCAGCGTGACGCCCGCATCGCGCAAGCCCGTCAGCGCCTCGGCAACGCCGGGATACAACTGCGGGTCGTGCAGCAGGCTCGCCTCGTAATGGCGCATCATCACCGGCATCGCCGCATCGGCATCGCAGGTGCTGCCGGCTTCGCGCAGTGCGATGGCAAGCAGGACATGCACACCTTCGCCGATCCAGCCGCGGATCGTTTCTTCGCTGAACTGCTGTAGCCCCAGCTCCTGCAAGGCGCCGTTGAGAGCCTCGGCAATATTGGGTGCGCTGTCCACCAGCGTGCCATCCAGATCGAAGATCACCAGCGAATACGGAAACATTCGGACGGCCTCGTGTGTGGGAGAGGCGCAGTGTACGCAGTGCAGGATTCAGCGCGCGTCACTGCGAAGCGCTGGGGGTTGCTCGCCGCCTGCGTCAGATGCAGCCATCGCCGCATGCGGCATGCAATGCAGCACGGACCGCTCACTCCAACGGCGGCATCTGGCCGAACAACTGCCCCTGCACCGCGCCATCCTCGACATCGCTGAAACCGCTCAAGCCCACACCGACCAGGCGATAGCGCGTCTGCGCGGGCAGCTCCACGCGGCGGGTCAATGCCAGGGCGATCTGCGCCAGCGCCTCCTGCGAGGTAGGCGGCTGCTCGGGCGTGTAGGAGCGCGTCAGGATGCGAAAATTCGAGGTCTTCAATTTCAGCACGACGGTACGGCCGATGCGTTCGGTGCGGCGCGTGGCCAGCCAGGTTTTTTCGGCCAGGCGCAGGATGTGCGGGTCCAACGCATCAAGCGCCAGATCTTCGCTGAAGGTGTCTTCCGAGGACACCGATTGCACTTCCTGATCCGGCTCGACCGGGCGCTCGTCGATGCCGCGCGCGCGGCGATACAGACTCTGACCGAAACTGCCGAAATGCGCCTGCAGTTCTTCCAATGGCCGCTGGCGCAGATCGGCCACGGTGACGATGCCCAGCGCCGCCAACTTGCCATCCATCACCTTGCCCACGCCGGGAATGCGATTGACCTTGAGCGGCAGCAGAAATGCATCCACGCGGCTGGGCGCGATCACGAACTGGCCATCGGGCTTTCGCCAATCCGACGCAATCTTGGCCAGGAACTTGTTCGGCGCGATGCCGGCCGATGCCGTGAGCTGGGTTTCTTCGCGGATCTGCGTGCGGATCGACTGCGCGACCTCGGTGGCCAGCTGCATGCCGGTTTTGGCTTGCGTGACGTCCAGATATGCCTCGTCCAGCGACAACGGCTCCACCAAGTCGGTATGACGATGGAAAATCTCGCGCACTTGCCGCGACACCGCCTTGTAGCGCGCAAAATCCGGCGGCACGAAGATCGCATCCGGGCACAGGCGTTCGGCACGCACGGCCGGCATTGCCGAGCGAATGCCGAAGGTCCGCGCTTCGTAGGAGGCCGCGCGCACCACCGAACGCGCACCGCGCCAGGCCACCACCACCGGCTTGCCACGCAGGCTAGGGTCGTCACGCTGCTCCACGGACGCATAGAACGCATCCATGTCCACGTGCACGATCTTGCGCATCAAGCGGATTTCTCTGTCGCAGGTCTGCGCCCATGATAAGCCAGCGTCGTCTCACATCTTGCGTCGAGAGACATCGCCGCGCATTCGTAAAGCGAGCACGAGCGCGCACCGAACACCAACGGTCGCGCATCCGACGACAGCGCGTGCAAGGCCGACGACGCAGGCCCGCACGCACGCGTCGACCGCAGGCCCGAGCGCTGTGATGTGGCATGAAGCAGCGTATCTGCGCACTGCGCAGTCAGCGGAAAACAGCACGCATGCGTACGGATAAAACGTTTGATTGAACCGCGCGACCTCATGCACCCTTCCCGGCCTCGCCTTTCGCTCCTTGCAGGAAACGTTCGTCATGACTCGTCAAAGTACGTACTCGCGCGACCAATTGCTGGCCAGCGCGCGTGGGGAATTGTTTGCGCCCGACAGTGGCCGTCTGCCCAATGATCCGATGCTGATGTTCGACCGCATCACCGAGATCAGCGACACCGGCGGCGCACATGGCAAGGGCGTGATTCGTGCCGAACTGGATATCCGCCCGGACCTATGGTTCTTCGGCTGCCACTTCATCGGCGACCCGGTGATGCCAGGCTGCCTGGGCCTGGATGCGATGTGGCAGCTCACCGGCTTTTTCCTCACCTGGATCGGCGCGCCGG
The DNA here is from genome assembly GCF_017746155.1 of Xanthomonas sp. D-36-1. Taxonomy (NCBI): domain Bacteria; kingdom Pseudomonadati; phylum Pseudomonadota; class Gammaproteobacteria; order Lysobacterales; family Lysobacteraceae; genus Xanthomonas; species Xanthomonas sp. D-36-1. The sequence continues at coordinate 1,823 of NZ_JAGHWR010000061.1, read as the reverse complement.
GCCGTGGCCGCGCATTGGGCTGCGGCGAGGTCAAGTTCACCGGCCAGGTGCTGCCCAGCGCCAGGCTGGTGCGCTACGAGATCGATGTCAGCCGCGTCATCAACCGCAAGCTGGTGATGGCGCAGACCGATGCACGCATGCTGGTAGATGGGCGCGAGATATACACCGCCAAGGATCTCCGTGTGGGCATGTTCACTTCAACGGAGAATTTCTGATGCGTCGCGTCGTCATTACCGGAATGGGCATCACCTCACGCCTGGGCAACGATCTGGACACCGTCTCCAGCGCACTGCGCGAGAGCCGCTCTGGCATCACCGCGCTGCCCGATCACGCCGAGGCAGGCCTGCGTAGCCAGGTCGGCGGTGCGGTGGCGCTGGATCTGGACAGCCTGATCGACCGTAAGCTCAAGCGCTTCATGGGCGATGCCTCGGCTTACGCATACCTGGGAATGCGCGATGCGATCGCCGATGCGGGCCTGGATGCCGAGCAGGTCAGCGGCCTGCGTACCGGCGTGATTGCCGGCTCCGGTGGCGGCTCCAGCCAATGGCAGGTGGAAACCGCCGATCTGCTGCGCAACCGTGGCGTGCGCAAGGTGGGCCCATACATGGTGCCGCGCACGATGTGTTCGTCGGTGTCCGCATCGCTGGCCACTGCGTTCAAAATACGCGGACTGAGCTACTCGCTGTCGGCCGCGTGCGCGACGTCTGCGCATTGCATCGGTGCGGCGGCAGATCTGATCCGGCATGGCGCACAGGACGTGATGTTCGCCGGTGGCGGCGAAGAACTGCACTGGACGATGAGCGTGATGTTCGATGCGATGGGCGCGCTGTCCACCGGTTTCAACGATCGCCCCGCCGTGGCCTCGCGCCCGTACGATGCGCAGCGCGATGGCTTCGTCATCGGCAGCGGCGGCGGCATGCTGGTGCTGGAAGACTACGATCACGCCATCGCACGCGGCGCACGCATCCATGCCGAACTGCTCGGCTATGGCGTGACCTCCGACGGTGCCGATATGGTCGCGCCCAGCGGCGAAGGCGCCGTGCGCTGCATGCACATGGCCATGCAGGGGCTGCAGCGTCCCATCGATTACCTCAACACGCATGGCACGTCCACGCCGCTGGGCGATGTCACCGAACTGGGCGCGGTGCGCGAGGTATTCGGCGACAACGTGCCGCCGCTGTCTTCGACCAAGGGGCTCTCCGGGCACTCGCTGGGTGCGGCCAGCGTGCACGAGGCGATCTACAGCCTGCTGATGCTGCGCGATGGCTTCATGGCCGGCTCGGCGCATATCGACGAACTCGATCCGCGCGCCGAAGGCTTTCCAATCTTGCGGCAGACGCAGGACGCGACCTTGAACACGGTGATGTCCAACAGTTTCGGCTTTGGTGGCACCAACGCGACACTGGTCTTCGGACGCACCTAAACCATCTGCCCGCATCGGTGCCAGCCAAGCCGATGCAGGCATTCACATGATTTCGTCTGTCGCGCTGCAGCGCCTACGTAAACCGCTGATCAAGAGCCCTGTCCGAGGCTGCTGGGCAGACTGCGGTCATCAGACGACGCTGCGGCTGCAGAGGGGGTTTCATGCGGACGCGCCATCCAGGCCGATCCGAACGCGGCAGCCGCGCCGATGCCCCAGACCACGGATGAAGCGGTGCTAAGTTTCACCGCCGTGAGCGGCGCGTCCTGCTGAGCGGCCGTAGTGGCGGCAGCGGCAAGCCCGGCAGCGGCGATGTTTGCTGCACCGCTGACGCCTTGCAGCACCCGGCTTGGGAGAACGGTGGCGGTATCGCTGGCAGCACGCACTAGGGAAGGTCTGATCA